>CAZFSH010000021.1:0-10359 GCA_964521935.1 uncultured Propionivibrio sp. | reverse complement strand
TCGGCATCCGGCAGCACGACCGTGGGGAGCAGTGGCACGCCAGTCACCAGCTTTACCACAGGAGCCGCGTCGAAGTTTTCCAGCCAAGGTGGCCTGACCATCGATGCCGCCAGCGTCACGCTGAACGGCCAGATCGTGCAGTCCGGGGCTATCGACATTGAGGCTACCACCTCCCTGACCATTAACCGGGATGGGGCTTTGGTTACCCAAGGCAATGGCGCAATCCAGCTTGCCAGCGCCATCATCGATAACAAGGGGCGTGTCGAATCCGCCAGCACGCTGCATGCACGAAAACTCAGTTCGGGTGGGACGGCGACATTAACGAATACCGGCCTGCTTCAAGCCGGTGGCGCGATCACCATCGATGTCGGCACTGGCGTTGCCTTGAACAAGGCGGCTATTACCGCCACCGCAGATGGCCGTGAGCTTGGTGTCAAACGGATCGGTGACACGAACGACAACACCACCACCTACGAACAAACCCTATCCGTCGATGCGACCCAGATCGGCGCTATTCGCTCGACCGGGAGCGGTATTACCGTCACCGCGAGCGACTTCATCAACGAAGGTGAAGTATCCGCCAGCGGCACGCTGAATCTCGCGAACACCAACTACAAGCAGATGTTGGCCGGACTATGGGCTTGGGGTGGGACAAGTGCCAATTATTCGTCACGCGCCGCGTTGATGTCGCCCACAGCCCGCTATGACTACGCTAACGGCGGGGGCGTAGAAAGCTACTCCGAAGATCAATACCTGCTGGCAGGCCGCGCCAATTTCGCACCGACGACGTCGGCCGCCGGCTTGACGCTGGGCACCGGCAGTTATCTGAATGCAGGCGGCAGCGTTAGTGCGGGCAGCAGCAGTTTGACGACGGTGGATGTTTCGCCGAAGCGCACCACCACAACCATCGTCACACAGGAGCCGATCAATACCAGCGACGCCAGCTACCCCGTGACCGCCAATGCGCCCATCGTCGCTGATGGCAGCACCAATACCAGCGTCGAGCAGGCCTCCAACAATGCCACATGGGTAGTGCAGATCGCCCAACCCAATAGCCAGGGGCTCTCCAACAACACTTACAGCCTGTTCAACGTCAACAGCAACGGCGCGATCTTCAACAACATGCCCGTGGGCGAGAACGTGACGGCACTCACGCAACTGTCCGCCGTCATTACCGCCAACCCCAAGCTGACAGCGCCGGCCTCGGTCATCCTGAATCAGGTATTCAGCCCAAGCGCTTCTATCCTCAATGGCTTCATGGAGGTGGCGGGTTACTCGGCAGACATGCTCATCGCCAACCCCTACGGCATTGTCTGCAATAACTGTGGCGTCATCAACGTCAATCGCCTGGATTTGGTGGTGGGATCGGTAGCCTTGGCAAATGGCGGCATTAGTCTTCTGACGACGAACTACAACAGCAGCTCTGCCACCGGTACGTTGAAAATTCTCGGCTCCGGAACGGACCTGACCAGCGCCAGCGTCACCGGCTTGATCGCCCCGCAGTTAGTGGTGGACGGCAGCCTGAATGCCAAAGAACTTTTCATCGGTGTAGGCTCAGGCGAATTCGCGCGCAATGCCACAACGAGCGCCGAGAAGTACACGCGAACGGCGACGACGTCGTCGAGCGACAGCGAATCTTTACTGGTTAGCGAGCTCGGCGGCATTTTTGCCGATTCAGTCACCATCGATAGTGAATCTGGTGGGGCCAATCCGCGCTTGCGCTTTCTCGGCGAGGTGGCAGCCAATCGGGGTGATCTGTCGGTAACAGCCGATGGCGCTGTTCTCGTCAAGGGGCGTTTATCTGCGGCGCAGGATCTTTCGCTGGTCACCACGTCGGCAAGCAACAGCACCAGTGTCGCCACGGCCGATATCCAGCTGATCAACGGCGCACTGACCTCTGGTGCCGCTATGTTGTTGCAGGCAAATGCAGGCTCATTGGTTTTCAATGGCGGCCAGCTCTACAGCTTTGGCAATCTGACTCTCGACGGCAAGACCTTGATCGATAAATCCACGGTCAACCCGGCACAGTTCAATAACTCACGCTTCGCCGGCGGCACGCTCGAATGGAAGATCGATGAAAAGATCGCCCTCGACGGCACGAACTGGCAGGCGGATACGTTCAAGATTGTCGGTGACAGCCTGGACATGAAGGTCGGACAGGGGACGACCCTGCAGGCACTCAGCCTGATGGATATGAATCTCCGCTCGCTGGATAACGCTGGCGCGATCGCGTCACAAAAACTGTTCGACCTGACTGCATCGAGTTCGGTCACCAACCAGACTGGCGCCACCATCGCCTCGGTGTTTGGCTCGACGCTGACAACGCCCGCCTTGGTCAATGCCGGCAATTGGGTAGCGAGTTCCGATACGGCACAAGCAGGCGCGACCACCTGGAAGGTCAATAGCATCGACAACAAGGCCTCTGGCGTCATGGCCAGCGCCCAGGCATGGTCTATTGGCGGTTACGCAAACGACAACAATACAGAGACGTTCACTAACGCAGGTGAGGTGAATAGTGAAACCGCGCTGGATGCCCGCCTGAGCACCTTCACCAACAGCGGCGATGTTGCGCTCTCTCTGCGCGATAGTGCGGTCGCTTCGGACTGGACTGTTGCCACGCTCACCAATACGGCATCTGGCAGCCTTTTTGCCGGCAGTGACTGGACGGTCAATAGCACAGGCAGTCGCGGCACTACGCTGACCAACGACGGGGTGCTACAGGGCTATCGCAATCTGAGCCTGTCTTTCGCTACCCTGTCGCTGGCCGCGAATAAGGAAATTTCGGGTGCCTTGAAGGGCACGCAGGGCGACAAGCTGCTGCTCAATATCACCAACGGCTATACGCTCGACTCCCTGCTGTTTTCCAATGCCGATCTGGACGCTAATTTCGATGGTGGCATCACGCTCACCGCCAACGGCGCGATCGCCGGGAATAAGGTCGTAGCGGTAAATGCCAGTGGCAGTAACGCTGACATCATCAACTACGGCTTTTTGTACGGCGGTGACTCCTTATCGCTGAGCGCAAACCGCAACATCGGCAACTTCGCCAAAGTGTCGCTGACCAGCGGCCGCTATTTGGGCGTTTCCGCCACCGATGGCCTGACCTACATTGAAGATCAGCAAGTCGAACAGTCGCGGGCAGAAATCCGTGCCGGAACGGTGGGGCTGACCATCAATGCCGGCGCTGCCTTCGTCAATTCGTCTGAAATCCGCTCCGATGGCGCTATCACCATCGATGCCCCTACGGTATCCAATCAACCACAGCGCTTGAGTAATGGCGGCTTTGTCACCGACACACCGTTGACACAGACTGTTGGTAAGAAGCTCAATTACACCGCTTCCGAGACGTCAGTCGATTCATACCAATATCCCGACCTATATACAAACTACGTGTACACCTACACTTGGGATGAGGTCAATTATTTCAAAGATGGTGCTCCAGCCGTCAAACCGGTCATCATTGCCCGGAATGGCTTTAACGTAAACGGGGCTACCATCAATAACTATGGGGGATTGATTTCATCTTCTTCAGTTAGCGACGCCAGCACCATCAGCGCTACAAGTAGCTTAACCAATGATGCACTGGCGCTGTGGAATGAGCACTACGTTTGGACGCAGACACGAGCCGTAAAATGGATTGCGCTCGGCCCCGCCAAGTACAGCGACGTGACAACGGGTGATGCACCAACGAGCGGAACGATTACGACCGTAGAAGCCGGTGCGGCTGTCATTAGCGCGGCTGGCAGTTTGTCACTCACGGGTGGCACGGTCACCAACGTCGGTTCTTTCACCCCGGTCGACAGCACCACTTCGGTCACCGGCACCAGCGCCCTAAGCCCTAATGGCTTCAACCTAAGCATCAGCCTGCCCACCAGCCCCAACGGCTTTTTTGTGACCAACCGGGACCCTTCCGCCAAGTATCTGGTGGAAATGAATCCGAAGCTGCAGTCGGGCATTTCTACCCTTGGCTCCGACTATTTGCTGGCCAATTTGGGCATTGACAATGACTCGTCGATCAAGCGTTTGGGCGACGCCAGCTACGAATCCTATTTGGTCGAACAGCAATTGATCCAGGTGGCTGGCAAAGGCGTGATCGATGGCTATAGCGATATTGCCCAGGTCATGAAAGGCTTCATGGAAAATGCCGTCAGCCAAGCGGGATCGCTCGGGTTGGTGATGGGCACCCCCTTGACCGACGCGCAATTGGCTAACCTCAGCGAGCCAATTGTCTGGATGGTTGAGATTGAAATCGAGGGCCAAAAAGTGCTGGCGCCCAAGGTCTATCTGCCGAAAGCATTAGCTGACGAGATCGTCCAGCAGCAAGCCGTGATTTCGGCCAAAGACCTGACCATGGACGTTGCCAGTCTCGATAACAAGGGCGGCACCATCGCGGCTAAAGACGACCTCAACATCACCGCCAAAGGCAACATTACCAACCTCTCAGGCAGCATCAGTGGCGGCAATGTATCGGTGACGTCGACTGAAGGCAACATCACCAACGAAACCTTCGCGCAATACGCTGGCAATGATGTGCGCGGCTCGACGCAGATCGGCAAGACGGCCGAAATCACAGCGCGCAACAATCTGGCGTTGAACGCGGCCGGCGACATCACCAATAAAGGTGCCAACGTGAATGCCGGCGGCAACGCCTCGCTGGACGCCGGCGGCAATGTCACCTTTGACACCATCGAAAAAGTCGACCGGGAGTACGCCCTCGAAGGCTCCAGCGGCCTGCTTACCTCCAGCGTTTCGGAAACCAAAACAAAAACCACCACACAGATCGGCTCGGGGCTGAATGTGGGGGGCAATCTGGCCAGCCGCTCCGGTGGCGACACCACCTTTGCCGGCACCCAGGTGAACGTGGGCGGTAGCGCCGACGTTCAGTCTGGCGGCGACCTCAATATCATTGCCCGCGAAAACAGTGTCGAGAGTTCATCGACCAGCCGCACGGCCGGGGTAGGCGTTGGCGGTGGCGTTTACGGCACCTCCACCACGACCACCGACTCACTGTCGATACGCAATGTCGGGTCGAGTTTCAACGTCGGCGGTGATGCCACGTTTGGCGCTAAAAACGACATGACCATTCAAGGGTCGGACGTCAACGTTACCGGCAACGCCGACATCAAAGCGACCAACCTGAATGTTCTGGCGGGGCGCAATCTCGACACCACCACCTCACGCACGGAAACCACGTCTTTCCTGGGCGGTGAAGATGCGGCGCCTGCTGCAGATGGCTCGGAGACCAAAGGTGTCACGCTCGCGCAAACGACGGTGACGGAAAAATCCACGTTGTCGCAACGCAGCGTAGGCTCGGCGCTCAATATCGGCGGCAATGCCAAGATCGATGTGCAGAAGGATGTCACGCTACAAGGTTCTGAACTGAATGCAGCGGGGGATGTCGACGTTCAGGCAGAAAATATCCGCCTGCTCGCGGCACAGAACATCGAAACCTCGTTTGAGCGCAAGCAGACCACACAAATCGGTTTGTACTCATCTTCGGAGTCTGGTGCCTCCGGCGAGGCCGGTACCACTACCGAAGCCAGCGCCGAATCCAATACCGAACGCAACCAGCTTGATGCCAATGCTTCTGCTGGTGCCAAGGCGGGCGCGGGCGCTAGTGCCAGTGGCAAGGCCTCGGCCAGCGCCAGCGTGGACTTTGCCAAGGTTCAGACCGATACCCGCGAAACGCTCGATATCACCAACACCGGTTCAGCGATTCGTTCCGGCGGCAAGATGGGCTTGACCGCGAAGAACCAGCTGACCGTAGTGGGTTCGGAACTGGAAGCTGGCGGCGATGTCGACCTGAAGGCCAAGGACATGACCTTTGCCGCCGCGGAGGATGTGCATACCGAGAAGACCACCAGTGAAACCACTCGTGTGGGCCTCTACGCCGATGCCGGAGCCGAGGGGCAGGCGAGTGCCAGCGCCAATGCCAGCGCAGAGGCAAAAGCCGGAGCTGGGGTTCTTGGCGGCGATGCTACGGCCGAAGCATCGGCCGGCGCCGAAGCCTCAGCAGATGGCTCAGCCAAGGCCAGCGTAGGCATACAGGCAGTTAACGCCAAGCGCACACAAGCCGAGGGCACGACCACTGCGGTGACCTCGTCGATCAAGTCAGGCGGCAGCATTTCCCGTATCGCTCAGGGCAAGATCACTGATGTCGGCACAGCGATAGAAGCGGCAGGTGACCTGAACCAGAGCGCCGAGACGATTGAAAGTCTGGCAGCGCGCAATTCGAGCTTTTCCGAAAGCAGCTACGAGCAAACCACCGCCAAAATTGGTGTCTACGCGCAGGCCGAAGGCTCGGCTAAAGCCGGTGCAGAAGCAAAAGGCGAAGCCAAGCTGGGAACGGGCGGCCAAGGCGCTGAAGGATCAGTCGAAGCCGGTGCTGAGGCAGAGGCCGGCGCTCGAGTTGGCGTAGAAGCGCAGGTCAATCGTTTAGTCGAGTCAGAGAAAGAGCGATCGACGCAGGCCGTTGTGTCGAATATCAAGGTAGGCGGCAGCGTCAACAGCAAGTCCAGCGGCAAGACAACGTTTGAAGGCACCAATATCGAGGCGGGCAAGGACATCAATGTTGCCGCCCAGGAACTCGAGATGAAGGCCGCCCGGGACACCTACGAGCAAGAAAGCAGCAGCGAAGAAATCAGCACGCGCGTCGCGGTGGCGATTGGCGTCGGCGGTAGTGCCGAAGCAAAAGCCAGCGCGAATACCGATGGCGACTCAGAGGCAAAGGCCGAGGCCGAAGGCGGCGTCAAGGTACGTGCCGAGCTGGAGGCATCGTACGCCAATGAACGCGCGCAGCAAAAGAGTACGACGGCGGTAACGAGCACCTTCAAGGCGGGCAACATTAACCTCACGACCGCAGGCAAGGCCACGATCGAAGGCGCCAATTTGGAAGCACAGGAGGGCGTCAATATCGATGCTGACTCCTTGGACTTCAAGGCGGCGCAGAATACCTTCGAGGCCTCGGAAAGCAGCACCAGTGTCGATGCCTCGCTCAAGGTCGAAGCGACGGTGATTGGTTCGGTTGGCGTGGAAGGAGAAGCCTCCGCCAATGTGGCCGTTGCCAGCAGTCAGGAAAAGGGTACCGAGGCGGTGACCGGCTCTATCAGCGCGACGAACCTGAACATCAAGACGAAAGGCAACACACGCCTGGAAGGCACCAGCATCGACGTATCGGACAGCGCCACCATTGATGCCGGCGGCGATATCGAGATCGCCGCTGCGCGCAATACCTATGAAGCCAGCGCCAATTCGACCGAGGTAGGGGCGTCGGTCGAAGCCAACAGTGATGCCGAGTTTGCCGTCAGTGCGGATGTAGGCGTTTCCAGTAGTGCAGAAAAATCCAGCGACGCGGTGGCCGGCAGTATCAAGGCTGGCGGCAATCTGAACTTGAAGTCCGGGAACGACATCAACCTGGAAGGCACCAATATCGAATCCGGTGGCGACGCTACGGTAGTGGCGGCCAACAATGTCAATTTCACGGCCGCCAAGAGTACGTATGAATCCTCGTCAACCGAGGTGAACGTGTCTGCGGGAGTAGCCAATCAGGACGATGGGATCAGTGCCAACGTCGGTGTAGGCGTCTCGATCGAGTCAGAAAAGGGCACCAACGCGCAGGCCGGTTCGCTCTCGGCAAAAAATCTGACTGTGGTCGCGGGCAACAACGCCAAGTTTGAGGGCACCGCACTTTCCGCTGAAGAAAATGCCGCCATCGCCGCCGGTGGCTCGGTCGACTTCACGGCAGCGCGCAGCACCCGCGAGGCTAGCTCACTGGGTGTCGAAGTCGGCGTGCAGTTCGGCAAGGAGGAAGAGAATGACAAGAAATCGATGGGGCTTGAGGTAGGCGTTGCAGTCGGCAATGAAAACGAGAACATTGCCCAGGCAGGTTCGCTATCCGCCGGCAAGGGAATCGCTATCAGTTCTGGCAAGAACATGAGCTTCGAGGGGACTGATCTGCAAGCTGACGATAGCGTCGCCGTGAGTGCCGGTGGCAATGTTGAGTTCAAGGCAGCGGAAAGCACATCCAACTCAACATCGGTGGGTGTTGGCGTCGGTGTCGGCACGGAAAACGAAACCGAATCGGAAGATGGCAAGACCGAGCAGACAGACAAGACTGCGGTTAGTGCCTCACTGGACCTGAAACTGGCCCAATCAACCGAGCAAAAAGCTTCCAACCTGAACGCCGGTGCAGGAGGCATCACTATTCAGTCGGGCGGCAATGTCGGCTTGCAGGGAACGCAAATGAACACCGATGGCGCCGCCGTGATTGACGCGCAAGGTACGGTGACCAAGACCGAGGCCAAGTCGTCATCATTCGAGATGGGCCTCGGCTTGTCTGCCGAGTTTGAATCGGAAACCAAGAAAACGACTAGCGACCCTTCGGCAGATGATGCCGCAAAGGACGAGGACAGCAAGGACAACAACGATACCAAAGACGCAAAGGACACCAAGAGTGGTAGCGATGATCAGGCCGACACCAAAGCCGCGGACAAGGCTGACAAAAAAGCCGGGGTAAAGGGTGACGATAAGGCCGCCGCCGCTGACTCAACGGATGCGAAAGATGCTGACCAAAAGGACAGCAACGCGGGCGACAAGGAAGGTGATGGCGAAGAGCAGGAAAATAAAGGTGGCGCAACCGGTACGCTTTCAGTCAGCGCATCATCCAGCTCGCAATCGGTGGACATCACCGCTGCCGGAGGTAGCCAGATCAATCAGGGTGGCAGGAAAGGTCTTATTGCCGGCACCTCGCAAACCGTGTCAGCCACGACGGCTGTGGATGGTCGCCAAACTGCATTGATCCCTGGCGCGCTTGGTAAGAAGGTCGCACTCACCGGACCTGATGGCTCACCGTTACCCGACTGGGTAAGCTTCGACCCGACATTGGGCGCCGTGTCGGCCACGCCTCCAGCCGACTTTGTTGGCAGTCTCGATATCGTCGTAGCAGTCCCGCAGGCCGACGGTAGTGTGAAAAAAATCGGGGTGAGTGTCGGAGCCGGGAAGTGATTCGCTGAACCGGCAAATCGGAGAAAACCGTGGGGTGGTGACATCGCCTCACGGTTTCGGCATAGGCTTGCGCCGGTGCTAGCGGATCAGTTTTGTCCAGAACCCTTGCGATTTTTTGCTAGCCAGGCTTGCGCTGCGGCACTTGCCGTCACGATGTCTGCAGGCTCCATCTTGGCCGTCACGGCTGCTAGCAAGAACGGTGCATCACCGCTGCCTCCAGCGCTAGCCAGTGCCAGCCACATGTACGCCTCACCAGCGCTTTTGGCAACGCCATCGCCGTCAGCATACATCTGCCCGAGCCGATACATGGCATCGCGGTTTCCGCCCTTGGCAGCGCGTTCAAACCACTCCAGTGCCGCGACAGCATCACGCTTTCCATCAGCGCCCAACTGGCTGATGATGCCTACTGCGTAAGCCGCCTCCGGCACCCCTTGGTTTGCCGCCTTTTCATACCAGTAGCGTGCCATTTTTCCGCCATCTCCTGCTCGTTCACCGGTTCGTTCGCCAGTGAGCAGCAATCGGGCAAGATTCAGTTGAGCGGGCGCAAATCCCCCCTCGGCAGACTTCACCAGCCATTCCTGGGCAAGCTTCACGTCTTTTTGACCCGCTCGGCCATCAACATAAAAACTGCCAAGATTGAATTGTGCGCGGGCATTGCCTTGCTGAGCGGCCTTTTCCATCCAGGCCATGGCGGCGGCCCGGTCAGCCTTGACGCCCTGCCCGTCCATCAACATCATTGCCAAGCTAACCTGAGCAGCGGATTGCCCTTGCTTAGCGGCCATTTCAAAGGCGCGCGCGGCGCGCGGCAAATCCTTTTTGATCAGTTCCCCCACCCCCGTGTAGTAAATCAGACCGAGCGTATTGGCGGCGTCCGCATGCCCTTGCAGCGCCGCTTCACGCCACCAGCGCACCCCCTCTTCCACCTTGGGCGCCCCTAGTTTGTCGGTAATAAGTAGCGCACCAAGGTGATATTTGGCGTCGGCATCGCCAGATTTAGCCGCGGCGCGCCAAGCTTTTTCAGCCGAGACAAAATCTCCACGACCTGCGGCCAACTTGCCTTCGTCCAGCGAGGCCAGAGACTGAGCTCCCAGACACAAAAGTAGTGTTGCGGCGATAGCACGCAAAGTAAGGGCGGGTTTTCTCATTGGGGAATGGGGCACGAAACTCGTTGAGGACAATGGGCGACCAAGGTTCAATATCGTTTTACACGGTCGTTTTACGGGTGCAATGTTACGCGGACCGGCGGTTGCCCTTCAGGGAGCCTAGCGTGTGCAGTAGTTAGCTCGGCGATCTCCGCAAGCAGTTGATACGACCGCTGCCGTGCCAACGGATCGTAGATAGACGACGCAATCATGA
>CAZFSH010000020.1:8498-17730 GCA_964521935.1 uncultured Propionivibrio sp. | reverse complement strand
TGCCAAAACTCTGGTAGCGAGTGAATGGAATAAAACACGCCGGACAAAAACGTTAACGGCATGATCAGAAAGTTTTGGAAAGCGGCCAGTTGGTCGAATTTCTCCGCCCAGATCCCGGCAATGATGCCCATGCTACCCATTACGGCGCCCCCAAGAGCAGCAAACGCAATAATCCATAGCGGGCTGACGAACTGCAACGGAGCAAACCACATCGTCACCAAAAGCACCCCCAGTCCAACCACCACGCCGCGAAACAGTGCGGCCAGAACGTAAGCCCAGAAAAACTCGCGGTAAGAAATTGGCGCCAACAGGACAAAAACGATATTGCCGGTGATTTTTGACTGGATCAATGAGGATGACGAATTGGCAAACGCGTTCTGTAACACCGACATCATGACCAATCCAGGGATCAGGAAGGCGGTATAGCCAACGTCATACACTTTGACGTGCGCCTCCAGCGCGTGCGAGAAAATCATCAAATACAACACTGCGGTCAATATCGGGGCACCAACAGTCTGGAAACCCACCTTGCCGAAGCGCATGATTTCCTTGAAAAACAAGGCGCGAAAACCACTGCTCAGCATGTTGTCATCCCCTGCCCTTGCATTATTCGCACAAAAACATCCTCTAAAGCGGGCTGAGCAATCGCAATTTCATGAATAACCATGCCCTGGCTCCGGCATTGCGCGAGAAATCGCTCAATTTCTTCATAGTGCTTAAAGGGCAACTCTACCCACCCAGCCGCATCAGCACGCAACTGCGGATATCCATCGGGTAGGGCGCCATCACTACGGATACGCAACAACTGGCTGGTTGCCTGACTAAGCAGATTTTTCGTTGAATCCAAGGCAACCAACTTACCGGCTTTGAGCATAGCGATGCGGCCACACAACATTTCTGCCTCATCGAGATAATGCGTTGTCAGGACAATAGTGTGCCCTTCACCATTCAAACGACGGACAAATTTCCAGAGCGTCTGGCGCAACTCCACATCAACGCCTGCGGTTGGTTCATCGAGCACAATCACCGGTGGCCGATGTACGAGTGCCTGAGCGACCAGCACGCGACGCTTCATGCCGCCCGAAAGCATACGCATGTTGGCATCCGCTTTTGCCGTCAAATCCAAATTGGCGAGTAACTCATCAATCCAGGTATCGTTATTCTTGATGCCAAAGTAACCCGATTGCAATTGCAAGGTTTCGCGAACACTGAAGAAGGGGTCAAATACCAATTCCTGGGGCACCACGCCGAGGCATTGCCGTGCTTGCTGATAATCGGTGCGCACGTCATGCCCCATCACTACGATCTCACCGGAATCAGGGCGATTAAGGCCAGCCATCGCAGAGATGAGCGTCGTTTTGCCGGCGCCATTAGGCCCAAGCAAGCCGAATATCTCACCTTGTTCAATGTCCAGATCGACCCCACATAAGGCCTTAGTTTGACCGAAGGTCTTAACAACTTTTCGAATTGAAACGGCTAAAGTCATGGATGCGATCAACGATTTATTCAGAGTCGAAACAGACTCGGTAGAGTTTCGGGCCGCCCTAGGTATTTCGCATGAAGCGCCTGCGAAACTTACTCCGGAATCAGATCGCTTACCCCATATACCGCAGCAAGGCTGCGCAGACTGGCCGGAATATTGAGCAATTGCAACGGTGCGTTTTGCTGCTTGGCTTCGCGCAACCAGGCCAACACAACGGCAATACCGGCCGAATCGGTTTCGGTAACACCAGACAGATCAATAGTCCGCGCACCATTTATTAGCGCCTCGTGACCGACCTGAAAAATAGCGCGAGCAGTGCCCACCAAAACAGGACCAGTGATCACACAGCAGCTATCGTAGCTCATGCTCACGATTTATTTACTGCAACAGCCGGACCTGGCTTGTTTTTTTCTTTCAGACTGGCAATCAGGCCATCAACACCTGACAAACGAATTTCATTGGCGAAGGTTTCACGGTAATTGGTGACCAAACTGATCCCCTCGACCTCAATGTCGTAAACCTTCCAGCCACTATCGAGCTTTTCCAAATAGTAGTCCAGACCAATTGCCTTGGCGCCAGGCTGACGAATTTCAGTGCGTACCTTGGCGTCAATTTGACCGGCTTTCAGTTCAAATGGTTTAAAAAACACCGTTTGGTTTTTGTACTGCGTCAGCGCCTTTGAATAGGTTCGTACTAGTAGTTTACGAAACTCGTCAGTGAGCGTACGCTTTTGTTCTGCACTCGCTTGCCGCCAATCACGGCCAACGGCCAACTGCGTCATATGCGGAAAATTGAAGTTCGGCAGCACACGCTCCTCAACCAGCGCCATAGCTTTTGTGGTGTCGCCGTTCTTGAGATCTTTGTCAGAACGCACAATCTCAAGCACTTCCTCAGTCACCTGCTTGAGCAGGACGTCAGGCGCCAACTCCGCCGCCAGTACAAACGATGTGGAAAAGGTAACCAATAAAGCAACAAGCCAACTACCAAATTTCATCGAAACCATCATTCATCAATCTAGGTAAAGAACATCAACACAACGCCGGAACGCTGTTTCAGCTACTACGCAACGTACAACTTACTCCTCAGCGTTATCACGCGGTGGGTTGCCATCATGGATCAAATTGCGCCGACGCTGCAAATACGCATCACGGATATAAGAGTATTTATCCAAAGCAGCCTCGTCCACCACCTTATCGGCACTGAGAAGCTCCGCACGCGCCTGAACGATACGCAAGGCAGTTAACGAGTTACGAGTTGGAATGTGATCAATATTGCCGACCGGATCGAAACGTGAATCTGCCGCAAAACCAATAGCATCACGCGTAGTTTTGGGCCCGAAAAGCGGTAATACGACGTAGGGCCCATTACCAACACCCCATCGCCCCATGGTCTGACCGAAATCTTCGTCATGTTTTTCCAAGCCCATTTCGGAAGCTACATCAATAAAGCCCAAAATGCCCATCGTCGAATTAACGAGCACACGCCCCAAATCACTCACACCTTCAGCAGGTTTTCCTTGCAATATGTTATTGACGCCAACCATCGCATCTTCAATGTTGTTGAAAAAATTAGAGATGCCTCGTTTAATCGGCGATGGCAAGCTGCTGTCATAGGCTTTGGCCACCGGTTTGATAGCCGCTGAATCTAGGCTGTCATTAATTGAGAACATTGCCCGATTGAATCCCTCAATAGGATCTTTCTGGTTAGCTGAGGTAGCGCAACCAGACACTCCAATCAGCGTCACTATTGAAAAAAGAGCCATAAGTGCCGAACTTAAAAGCTTGACCGTAGCTTGCCGAGTTTTCTGAGTATTCATTGAATGAATCCTTTATGTAAACGTACTTCAGCTTATTTATTTGCCTGAATCAGGTTCGGACGCTTTGCTGAACATGAACTGGCTAATCAACTTTTCAAGCACAACAGCTGACTGCGTTTTCTTAATGGTATCGCCGGAGGAAAGCATTTGCTCGTCACCACCGACTTCAAAACCGACATATTGCTCGCCCAGCAAGCCAGAAGTATTGATTGTTGCAAACGTATCTTTAGGAAACTGATATCGAGCATCCACCGCCATCGTGACATCAGCCTGATAAGACTGGGGGTTGAACTTGATTTCAGAGACCCTGCCAACGACCACACCAGCACTCTTGACAGCTGAACGAACCTTCAACGCCCCGATATTATCAAACTGCGCATGAACAGCGTAGGTTTCGCCTGATGTCGATGAACTCAGATTACCGACTTTCATCGCGAGAAAAAGGAGCGCTACCAAACCCAGCGCAACAAAAAAACCAACCCAAAGATCAAGGGTAGTACGACTCATTTCAGGCACCTCTAAACATGAAGGCAGTTAGGATGAAATCTGCGCCAAGAATAGCAAGCGAAGACGTTACAACGGTGCGGGTAGTGGCGCCGGAAACGCCTTCGGCTGTCGGCTCGGCATCGTAACCCTCAAAAACAGCAACCCAGCTAATGATTACGCCAAACACGAAGCTCTTGATCACGCCGTTGATGATGTCTTCACGGAAGTCCACAGAAGCCTGCATCTGCGACCAGAAAGAGCCTTCATCAACCCCGATCAACTTAACACCGACGAGATAGCCACCGTAAATTCCCATGGCAGAAAATAAAGCCGCCAACAAAGGCATAGAAATAACCCCGCCCCAGAAACGTGGTGCCACAACGCGCGCAATCGGGTCGACCGCCATCATCTCCATGGCGGACAACTGTTCAGTCGCCTTCATCAAGCCAATTTCAGCCGTAATCGCAGAACCAGCACGACTGGCAAAAAGCAAAGCAGCGACTACCGGACCCAATTCGCGAACCAGGGAAAGCGCAACCAAAATCCCCAGAGCCTCGGATGAACCATAGCGTTGCAAAGTATCGTAACCCTGAAGGCCGAGGACCATACCGACAAACAATCCAGACACCAAAATGATGATCAGCGACAACACGCCGGTGAAATAGATTTCACGCAGAGTCAGGTGCATGCGCCGGAAGGCCGTTCCGGTATGCAACAAAATTGCGAGGAAAAATCTACTGGCAAAACCAAGCCTAAGAATACGGTTATTCACCGCCTTACCCAAGCTACGCAAAAATTGCAATGACATGGCACCCATGCCTAACGTCCTTCACCAAGCAGTTGTTCGGCATACGATGCGCGTGCAGGATAGTGAAAAGGCACCGGTCCATCGGCCTCTCCCCAGACGAACTGATGCACATATGGCGTCGTTGAATGCCGAATCTCATCAGCTGTGCCTTCGGCAACAATCTTGCCCTCAGAGACAAAATAGACGTAATCCACAATCTTCAGCGACTCTTGAACATCGTGCGTGACGACAATGGAACTGGCACCCAGCGCGTCATTCAGTTTGCGAATCAACTCACCGACAATCGACAACGAAATCGGATCAAGCCCGGCAAACGGTTCGTCGTACATGATCAGCATCGGGTCAAGCGCGATAGCGCGCGCCAACGCGACGCGACGCGCCATGCCACCGGAAAGCTCCGCCGGCATCAAGTTGTGTGCCCCACGCAAGCCAACAGCGTGAAGTTTCATCAGCACGAGATCACGAATCATGGACTCCGGCAAATCGGTATGCTCACGCATCTGGAACGCGACGTTATCGAACACCGTCATGTCGGTAAACAAAGCGCCAAACTGGAAAAGCATGCCCATTTTCCGACGCAAATCATAAAGTTGATCACCGTTAAGCTGATGCACCACCTGCCCATCGACTTTCACCGACCCAGAAGTAGGCTTAAGCTGCCCCCCGATGAGACGCAATGTCGTCGTTTTGCCACAACCGGAGCTCCCCATAATGGCGACAACCTTGCCGCGCGGGATGGTCATGTTGATTCCGGTAAGAATCGGACGGCTATCGTAGGAAAAATTCAGATTGGAAATCTGAACGAGCGGATCGGAGTTCACTATAGGATGGGTGCAACAAACGAAGCCTTCCATTCTAGCAGAGACAACTCCGTCTCCGCCCTCCCTAAAATTAGTGACAGGGCCATCAATGCCCGCAAATTCCCTCAAATCTTGGGCTTTTGCGGGACCTGATCGTTGCTTAGCCCGAAAGCTACCCATCGTATGATCACGGTGTGAACACTGCCAAGCAAAGCGCAAAAATGACAAAGCCGCTTCTGTTAATTGTCGATGATGACCCCCTCATCGTCGACTCCCTGTCGTTTGTCTTACGTAACGATTTTTCCATTGCCACGGCTGCCTCACGCAAAGAGGCGCTTGATCTTATCCACGAAAGCAATCAGCCCCCTGAACTTGCTCTGATTGACCTAGGTCTCCCGCCAAGCCCGCACAGCCCAACCGAAGGGCTAGCGCTAATCTCCGAGCTTCTGGCCGTCTCAGTCGACACGCGCATCATTGTGCTCTCTGGCCAAAATGATGAAGGCAACGCCAAGTTGGCAAGAACGCTTGGTGCGACTGACTTTATTGGCAAACCCGTCGCCCCGGATGTGCTCAGGCAACTACTCCAACGCGTAGCCGCGCTCCACGACCCCTCACCAGTCGCCAGCGAACTACTCGGGCGCAGTATTCCGATCACCCAACTGCGTCTTCAGCTATCACAATTCGCTGACGCAAAATTCCCGGTATTGATTGAAGGCGAATCAGGCACCGGGAAAGAATTGGCCGCACGCGCGCTGCACCGTTATTCCTCACGCGCGGCAAAACCCTACCTAGCGTTGAACTGTGCGGCAATTGCCCCAACGCTTGTCGAAGCGACACTATTCGGCCACGGACGCGGCGCATTTACCGGCGCACACGCCTCTGTCGGGGGCTACTTTGAGGATGCGCTCGATGGAACCTTATTCCTCGACGAAATCGGTGAGTTGCCGCTGGAGCTTCAGCCAAAACTACTTCGCGTCCTTGAAAATGGCGAATTTCAACGGATTGGCGAAACGCAGACTCGCCAGTCATCAGCACGCATCGTTGCGGCAACCAATCGCGACTTGCGTGAAGAAATCCGCGCTGGCCGCTTTCGCGCCGACCTTTACCATCGACTATCGGTACTTTCCGTACAAATGCCCCCGTTGCGAGAGCTGGGCAATGATCATCATCTAATTCTGGAGAGCTTTCTTCGCCACTATGCCGAACAAGCCAGCCTCCCCCCTCCCTCACTAAGTACCCCAGCCTGGGAACGACTAAGCACCTATAGTTTCCCCGGCAATGTGCGCGAACTGCGCAATATCGCCATTCGCCTGACATCCAAATATGCAGGACGTGAAATTTCTGCCCATGAACTGGAAACTGAGCTGGATCGTGAGATTACCCCCGCCCATACTACCGTTACCCACTCGGTAGCCATTACTCCGACTGAAAAAACCACTGCGCTCAAAGATATCGCTCGTAAAAAGCTGACCAACTCAAGCGACTTCCGCCTCGACGATGAGCTACGTGCCATTGAGTCGGCATACATCGCCGTCGCACAAGAAATTTCCGAAGGCAATATCAGCCAGGCAGCGCGACTGCTTGGTCTGAGCCGTACCACACTGTATAACCGTATGGAAGTATTGCTGAGAGAACAACGTAAAACTTAGCCCCCGCTATCACTCAACTTGTCACCAGAACAATCATGTACCTTGACCACTTCGGACTCAGCGAGGCGCCGTTCCGTATCACCCCGCACACTGACTTTTTCTTTGCCGGCGGCAATCGTGGCGCCACCCTGGATGCCTTGATATACGCCATCACCCATGATGAAGGCATTGTCAAAATCAGCGGCGAAGTTGGCAGTGGCAAAACCATGCTCTGCCGCGTCCTGATGGAACGCTTGCCCAGTCATGTCACGATCATTTATTTGGCCAACCCTTCTCTCTCGCGTGAAGACATTCTTTACGCCATTGCTGATGAACTAAATCTTGATGTGCCAACAGATGCCCGCGCGGCTATGGTGTTGAGGCTGCTGCAAGAGCATCTGATCAAGTCATACAGCGAAGGCCGTCAAGTCGTGGTCTTGATCGATGAAGCGCATGCCATGCCAGCAGAAACGCTTGAGGAAATACGTCTGTTGTCTAATCTCGAATCCAATCGCAACAAACTGCTGCAACTGGCGCTATTTGGCCAACCCGAACTCAATGAAGTGCTTGCTCGCCCCGACATGCGCCAGCTTAAAGAGCGCATCACGCATAACTTTGCGCTGGAGCCCCTGATCAGAGATGACATTGCCAGCTATCTGGATTTTCGTATGCGTGCGGCAGGCTATAGAGGACCGAATGTCTTTACCGAAAAAGCCTTGCAAGCAATTGCCAAATCATCACAAGGCCTTACACGCCGGATAAATATCCTCGCCGACAAATGCCTACTCGCAGCCTATTCGGCCGGCAGCCATGAAATTGGTCTCCGTGAGGCACAGGCAGCAATCAAGGATTGCGACTTCAGTGCAGCGACGCTAAAAAACACCAAAGGTATTTCACAGCAACAGGTACTACTGGGACTGGCATTGCTGCTGGCAACGCTAATAGGCGCTTTAGCAGCCAGTTTGTTTCGGGAGCCCCCTTTGCAGCCTGAAATTACTGCGCAGGCTACTGAACCTATCGCCGATAAGCCAATCAAGGCCATTACCGCAGAGGCAGTGACACCGCCACCAACAATACCAACCATTATCACGCCCCCCCCCGCCCCTGAGCCTCAGGTAAAAGAGAGCCCCGGCAATTCAGAAACCTTGATGAGCCAAAGCCTTGCGAAAGGAAATAGTTGGCTGCGCACCGCGGAAAATCAACGCTGGTTTCTGCAACTCCTGCGCGCCAGCGGAGAGAACCCCCGCGCCATTGAGGTTTTTCTGAAAAACGTACAGAAAGCGGGCGTCAATATGGAAAAAGTGCGCGTTTATGACGTCGATATCAAGGGCGCAAAGCGATTAGGCGTGATTTATGGTGACTTCGACAGCCGTAACGCGACATTGAACGCCATCAAGGAATTGCCCGCATCCGTCAAAGCGGTACGTCCCTACCCTCGGCAAGTCGCGCAGCTACGCTAAACGCTTATCGTAGGGCTTGCTTTAGTGCTAATGACATCAATACAGATCAGTCGCCGTGACACAGCGACTGACTTTTGGTTTTTTTCAAAAAACATCACTTAACGCTTAGTGCTTGCCAGTGCTCCCAAAGCCGCCGGTACCCCGATCACTTGCACCAAACTCATCAACAAGATTAAACGCAACCTGCACTACAGGCACAACCACCAATTGAGCCAAGCGCTCCATTGGGTTGAGCGTGAAGTCTGTCTGGCCACGGTTCCACGTCGAAACAAAAAGCTGCCCTTGGTAGTCCGAATCAATCAGACCAACCAAATTCCCCAACACGATCCCGTGTTTGTGACCAAGGCCCGAGCGGGGCAAGATAATGGCAGCCAAGCCCGGATCGGCAATATGAATCGCCATACCGGTTGGCACCAACACGGTCTCACCGGGAGCAATAATCAGTGGGGCTTCGATACAGGCACGCAAATCCAAGCCGGCTGACCCTGGCGTCGCATAAGACGGCATAGCGTCTTTGATTCGCTGGTCAAGAATCTTCAAATCAACGCGATGCATGGGAACTGTCCATTAATTGAGCAATGTGCGCGACGATAGCGCGCGCCACCGTTAATTTATCGGCAGCGGGCAAGGGATGCGAGCCCGCATGATCAAACAAGGTGACAAGATTAGTATCGCCCCCCAAGCCATCCTTAACCAGATTACCGACCACCAACTGAAGGCCCTTGGCAAGACGTTTGCCCTCAGCATAAGT
>CAZFSH010000020.1:0-8398 GCA_964521935.1 uncultured Propionivibrio sp. | reverse complement strand
CCATGCATCTGCAAGGCACTTTGTACATTGATACGTCTTACCCCCGATGGAGTCGCCAAGGCGGTGGGACCAGAGACAAGCGTGACATCCGCGCCGGCTTCAGCGCAGGCGCGCGCCAACGCGTAGCCCATCTTGCCAGAACTGGTATTGGTCAAGCCACGCACGGGATCAAGCGCTTCAAAAGTTGGTCCTGCGGTCAACAGCACGCGCGTCCCTGCCAACAACTTGGGCTGAAAGCTCGCCGTCAACGCATCAAACAGTTGCTCGGCTTCCAGCATGCGCCCTGCTCCAAACTCGCCGCACGCCTGTTCTCCGGATGCCGGACCAAAGATACCAACGCCGTCAGCACGCAGTTGCGTCACATTACGCTGCGTCGCCGGGTTATCCCACATCTGACGATTCATGGCTGGTGCGACATATAACGGACAATCGCGCGCCAAACACAAGGTTGACAACAAATCGTCTGCGCCGCCATGCACCAACTTGGCCATGAAGTCAGCGGTTGCCGGCGCAATCATTATCGCATCAGCACCACGGGTAAGATCAATGTGCGCCATGGCGTTACTCATCCGCTCATCCCACAGCGCATGCCAAACAGGGCGCCCAGTAAGTGCCTGAAACGTTGCTGCGCCCACAAACTGGCGACCGGACTCGGTTAGCACTACATCAACCTGAGCCCCAGCCTTGACCAAGCGCCGGGCAAGCTCCGCAGATTTATAAGCTGCCACGCCACCTGTAACGCCGAGGACGATCCGGCGACCGTTGAATGAACTCATGAAAGGTAAAATCCTCGCGCTTTGGCGTATTCGATGGAGTAATTCTAATGGGAATTAGCGATTGGCCGGAGGGTGAGCGGCCGCGAGAGCGCCTGCTTAAACTTGGCGCCCAGGCCCTATCCGATGCGGAACTTCTGGCGATTTTTCTGCGTGTCGGCATTCCGGGAAAGTCGGCGGTAGACCTCGCCCGCGACCTTATTCACCGCTTCCATGGCGACTTGAGCAAAATTGCGCAGGCGTCCGTCGCCGAGCTATCGAGTCTGCCAGGCGTTGGCCCAGCAAAAGCCGCCCAATTACTGGCCGCGATCGAACTCGTTCGCCGTGCCTTGGCCACCGAGCTGACGGTGCGCGACACCTTATCTTCGCCGACGGCAGTACGCCAATGGCTGCAACTCCGACTCGCCCCTTTACCTCACGAGGTGTTTATGGCCTTGTGGTTGGACAGCGGCAACCAATTGATTGCCGCCGAGGAACTCTTTCGGGGAACCCTGAGTCAAACAAGTGTCTATCCACGCGAAGTCGTCAAGCAGGCTCTAGCGCACAATGCCGCAGCCGTTATCGTCGCCCATAATCATCCCTCGGGACGAAATGTCGCTTCGGCCGCAGATATCACGCTAACCACCTCGCTGAAAGCAGCACTGGCATTAGTCGATGTTCGCTTGCTGGATCATTTCATTGTCAGCCCCGGAACTGAGCCACACTCATTGGCGGAAGCAGGCCAATTTTAAAAAGTCAAAAATCTTTTGAATGTGTGGCCGGGACTCTGATAGAATTCCGCGCTTTGCGAAATCAGCTTTCAGGAGCAACACATGTCCCGCGTCTGCCAAGTAACGGGCAAGGCCCCGATGGTAGGAAACAACGTTTCCCATGCCAACAATAAGACCAAGCGTCGTTTTCTGCCCAATCTGCAGAATCGTCGTTTCTGGGTCGAGACCGAAAATCGCTGGGTAAGTCTGCGCGTTTCTAACGCCGGCCTGCGCACCATCGACAAAAAAGGTATCGACGTCATTCTCGCCGAGCTGCGTGAGCGCGGCGAGCGCGTTTAACCGCTAGCACTAATTTAGGGAGCACAGACCATGGCCAAAGGCGGTCGCGAAAAAATCAAGCTGGAATCCACTGCGGGTACCGGCCATTTTTACACCACGAACAAAAACAAGAAAACCACGCCGGAAAAGCTGGAATTCATGAAGTACGACCCGAAGGCACGCAAGCATGTGGCCTACAAGGAAGTAAAGCTCAAGTAAATTGATCTTTATGCTTCACCAATAAAAAAGCCCGCGATGCGGGCTTTTTTATTGGCTATTTCCCCAGTGTTCAGAAAGCCTAAAGAGGCCGCTTCTTTCTCCGAAATTACTGAGCCGATAGCGTAGCTACTATGGGCAGAATCTTCTCGTCCAGCGCCTCGCGCGTTACCGGGCCAATGTGCTTGTAGCGAATGACGCCCGATTTATCAATAACGAAGGTTTCAGGCACGCCATAAACACCAAAATTAATCCCGACGCGGCCATCTGCATCCACGGCCGAAATATCGTACGGATCGCCACCATTTTCGGTCAGCCACTTCAAGGCCGCCGGCCGTTCATCTTTGTAGTTCAAACCAATCAGCGTTACGCGCTTTTGCTTGGCCAAATTCAGCAAGACTGGATGTTCCTGCCGACACGACACACACCACGAGGCCCACACATTCAGCAACCAAACCTGCCCTTTCAAGTCACTTGGGCTAATAGTTTTGTCCGCCGCTTGCAATTGCGCTAACTGAAATACAGGCACCGGCTTGTCAATCAAGGGCGACGGCACTTCACGTGGATCAAGACGCAAACCAACTGCCAAAAAGCCAATCAATACGACAAATACCGCGAGCGGAAGCAAAAAACGACGCATCACAATCCCTTCAAATTAACGAGCAAAGTGCTACCAATCAGCCACTAATAGCCGCCAACAGCACTGAATTGCGTGCATTCTAGCGGTAACACTCCTGCATGCTGGCTCAGAAAAATCAGTCGCTGTGGGACGGCGCTACAATGCGCTCCCGTCCGCATTGCCAGCTTTTTTGGCCGATCCCGTGCTCACGAATACTCTCGAACTGCTTGCGCCTGCGCGCGATGCCAACATCGGCATTGAAGCCATCAAACATGGTGCCGATGCCGTGTATATCGGCGGCCCAGCCTTCGGCGCCCGCGCCGGTGCCGGAAACGCACTGGCCGACATCGCTCGCCTCGCGAGCTTTGCACACCGTTTTAACGCCAAAATTTTTGTCGCCCTCAACACCATCTTTGACGATAGCGAAATCGAGCAAGCACGGCAGCTGACTTGGCACCTGTACGAGACAGGGGCTGATGCCTTGATTATTCAGGATATGGGTTTGTTGGACATGGATCTACCGCCCATTCAGCTACACGCCAGCACGCAAACCGACATTCGCACCGTGGAAAAAGCCCGTTTTTTGCAGGATGTCGGGTTTTCACAAATTGTGCTGGCGCGGGAACTAACTCTGGATGAAATCATTCACATTCGCGCTGGCACTGACCCCGAACGTGTGGCGCTGGAATTTTTCGTACATGGCGCCTTGTGTGTCGCCTTTAGCGGCCAGTGCTACATTAGCCATGCCCACACCGGACGCAGCGCCAATCGCGGCGAATGCAATCAAGCCTGCCGGCTTCCCTATACGCTGGAAGATCACAAAGGGCGCATCGTCGCCTATGACAAGCATCTGTTATCCATGAAAGATAACGACCAAAGCGCCAACCTGCGCGCGTTGGCTGATGCAGGTATCCGCTCATTCAAAATCGAAGGCCGATTAAAAGACATGGCCTACGTCAAAAACGCCACCGCGTACTACCGGCAACTGATCGACGGCATTCTGACCGAAGCGCCCCACTATGCCGCCGCCTCGTCGGGGCGCGTACAACACCTCTTCACGCCACAGCCGGAAAAAACCTTTAATCGCAGCGCAACCGATTATTTTGTTAACGGACGGCAAGCCGATATTGGGGCGTTTGATACGCCCAAATTTGCCGGTGAGCCGATTGGCACCATTACCCGCATTGGTAGCGACTGGTTTGAAATTGACACACGCGTCGCGCTACATAATGGTGATGGCGTCAGCTACCAACCGCCCATCAATAAAGGGGCCAATAAGCTGGCCGGGATGCGCATCAATACCGTTGTCGGCGCGCGCCTCACCCCCAATGAACTCCCTACAGACCTCAAAGTGGGTATGCCGGTTTATCGCAACCGCGATCAGGCCTTTGAACGCCAGCTGGAAAAAGACTCCGCCGAGCGGCGCATACCAGTGAACCTTGCCTTGGCTGCTACGAGTGACGGCCTGGCGCTCACCATCACCGACAGTGACGGCATTCACGCCTGCGTCAGCCAAACCTGTACCCCGGAGTTAGCCAGAGACGCCGACAAGGCCCGCGAATCTTTGATTGAGAACCTGGGAAAACTCGGCAATACTGACTTCATCGCCGAAAATATCAACATCGATGCACCTTGGTTTATCCCGGCCTCGATCAGCAATGCCCTGCGCCGCGATGCCGTAGCAGCCCTGATTGCTGCCCGAGCGCAGCATCGGCGACGCCTCAAGCGCGCCGCAGCCGTCGAACCACCAGCGATTTATCCAGAAAAAGCGCTGAGTTATTTGGGCAATGTCTTTAATGCTCACGCTCGCGCCTTTTACAAAAAACATGGCGTCGAGTTGATAGCAGATGCCTACGAAGCCAACTCGACCGCCGGTGAGGTATCACTCATGATCACCAAGCACTGCCTGCGTTATAGCTTCAACCTGTGCCCGAAAGAGGCGAAGGACTGGCAACTAAAAGGCATCAAGGCCGAACCCATGACGCTGATCAATGGCAACGAGCGACTCACCTTGCGTTTTGACTGCAAAGCGTGCGAAATGCACGTGGTCGGCAAAATGAAAAAGCATCGCACTATCCCGCTGATCCCCATTACGAGCATGATTGCGCCACACTAAATAATCAACAAAAATATCCCGAGCGAAAAGTCAGTCGCTGTGGGACGGCGTTGTGGAAACGAAGGACAATTATTAGCTTCATCGCCACCATTGATGTCGCCAAATCGCCTTAATTGCCTGTATATATAGGATAATGGACAGTCGATGCTGTCGTTCGCCGGCGGAAATTACCGCTTGGGCGCATAAAACGACCCGTCACCCACCTTTTTCGGTCCGCTTGTCGCGGAAATACCATGACAGATCACGTCACTAGCTTTGCCGAGCTTCAGCTCGCCCCCGCCCTACTTTCGGCTCTTGCCGAAGTAGGTTATGAAAACCCCTCGCCGATTCAAGCGGCTTGTATCCCTGCGCTACTCGCGGGCGAAGACATTCTTGGCGAAGCCCAAACCGGCACTGGCAAAACGGCCGCGTTCGCTCTGCCAGTGCTACAGATGATTGACCTGAAGAAGGCCGCGCCACAAGCACTCATCCTCACACCAACGCGCGAGCTCGCCATTCAGGTGGCTGAAGCGCTACAAAAATACGCGCACCACATGCCCGGCTTCCACGTGCTGCCCCTCTACGGCGGTCAAAGCATGGTCGTGCAATTGCGTCAACTTTCGCGTGGCGCCCACGTCATCGTCGGCACGCCGGGTCGCATCATGGACCACCTGGAGCGCAAGAGTCTGGTGCTTGATCAGCTCAAAATGCTGGTCCTCGACGAAGCCGATGAAATGCTGCGTATGGGTTTTATCGATGACGTCGAATGGATTCTCGAACACACACCGGAATCGCGCCAGACCGCCCTGTTCTCGGCCACCATGCCGGATGCGATCCGCCATATTGCGCGTTCGCAGATGCGCAATCCCAAAGAGATCAAGATCAAATCGGCCACCCAAACTGTATCGACCATCAAGCAGTCTTACTGCATGGCCCAAGGCGCGCAAAAGCTAGAGGCGCTGACGCGAATTCTGGAAATCGAAGAAGACTTCGATGCCGCGATCATTTTCGTACGCACCAAAATTGCCACGGTTGAGCTGGCTGAGAAACTGGAAGCCCGAGGCTATTCCGTCGCGGCACTCTCCGGTGACTTGACTCAAGGCTTGCGCGAACAAGTTATTGAACGCCTCAAAAACGGTGCGCTCGATATCGTGGTTGCCACCGACGTGGCGGCCCGCGGCATTGACGTACAGCGCGTCAGCCACGTAATCAACTACGATGTGCCGTATGACACGGAAGCTTATGTGCACCGTATCGGCCGCACTGGGCGTGCTGGCCGCACTGGCCGCGCCATCCTGTTCATCTCACCGCGCGAAATGCGCATGCTCAAAACCATTGAACGTGCCACCCGGCAAAAAATCGAAGCCTTGGCCATGCCCACGATGGACGAGGTGGCTGACCGTCGTGTTGCCCAGTTCGTGCAGCAGATTATTGATGCGCGCAACGAGCAAAAGCTCGACTTCTTCTTCGAGATGGTGCGCAAACTCGAAGAAGACCACAACATTTCAGCGCGTGAAATTGCTTCCGCACTCGCGTGGCTGGCAACGCGTGAACGGCCACTACAAATCGAAAGCCGTGGTCGTGACATGGCACTGGATAATCGCGCCGCCACGCAGCGCATGGGTAACGACGACCGTAGCTATGACCGTCCCGAGCGCGGCGAGCGTGCCGAACGCTTCCCGCGAGAAGGTCGTAGCGAAGGCCGCAGCGACGCTCCCGAAAAGCGTCGCTCGGCAGCATCGTTCTCGCCCAGTAGTGGCAAACTGGCCAAATACCGTATTGAAGTCGGTCGTGAGCAAGGCGTTATGCCCAAGGAAATTGTCGGTGCCATTGCCAATGAGGCGGGCATTGAAGGCAGGCATATCGGCCAGATCAACCTGTTCGACAGCTACAGCACGGTCGAGCTACCGGCTGATCTGCCGGCTGATGTCATGGACATCCTGCAACGCGTACGCGTCAAACAGCAGCCACTGCGCACACGCCAACTCGCCGAAGGTGAATATGTGGAACCACCAGCGCGTCGTGGCCCTGCCGGTGGCTTTAGTAAAGAGCGTTCCGAAGCACCGCGTCGCCCATCATTCGACCGCGAAGAGCGCCCGCGTTCGCCTTATGCCGATCGCCCAGAGCGAGCCCCCCGTGCAGACCGTCCCGCATTTACCAAAGATGGCAGCGACAAACCGCGTCGTCCGCCTGCATTTGAGCGTAGCGAACGCGCTGAGCGCCCAGCGCCAAGCGGTGCCCGTTCTGGCCCGGGTACCATTCGTGCGGATCGTCCGTCGTTTGGCAAACCCGGTGGCAAGTTTGAGGGCAAGCCGGGAGGCAAGAAGTTTTCTCGCTAACTGAATGAAAGTTTGACATGACTGTTTACGCCCTTGCCGACAAGCAACCCACGCTCGCCAAGGGCGTTTGGATTGCTGACAACGCGACCGTTATTGGTGATGCCCGCTTGCACGAAAATGTCAGCATTTGGTTCGGTGCCGTGTTGCGTGGCGACAACGATCCGATAACGATCGGTCGCAACAGCAATATTCAGGATGGTTCAGTGCTGCACACTGACATGGGCGCACCGCTCACCATTGGTGAAAACGTTACCGTTGGCCACATGGTCATGCTGCATGGCTGTACTGTCGGTGACGGATCGCTAATCGGCATCAAGAGCGTGATCCTTAACCGTGCCGTTATCGGCAAATCGTGCATTATCGGTGCCAATACCTTGATCCCCGAGGGCAAGGTCATTCCGGACCGTTCATTGGTGATGGGTTCTCCGGGGAAGGTGGTACGCGAACTGACCGACCAGGAAGTCGCCATGTTGCAAATGAGTGCCGCACACTATGTCGATAACGCGCAGCGCTATGCGACGGATCTACAGGTGCTGCCATGAAACGCCAACTTCTAGTCATCATGACCGTGCTTGCCAGCGCCTCCTCCGTCGGGTATGCCGCCGGCAGCAAACCAACACCGACACGTATTGAGTTTCAAGCCCAAGCGCAACGTAGCGCAGCCAACGATCTCGGCTCAGCCACCGCCTATATCGAGCTTGCCGGCAACAGCGCCAGTGATATTGCGCAACAGGCCAATGTGGCCATTGCCAATGCACTGACCTTAGCGAAAACCCGCCCAAGCATTACCACCAAAACAGGTAACTCACGCACCTGGCCCGTGTATGGGAAAAGCAAGGCAGGCGGCAATAGCACCACCAGCATTGAGTCGTGGCGGGTACGGTCAGAATTGCAGTTAGAAACTCGCGACATTGCTGCGTTGGGTGAACTACTCGGTCAGCTGCAAACAACGGGGCTGGCTGTCAGCGGCATGAGTTTCGCCCCTGCGCCCGAAACCCGGCGCAAGGTGGAAGACGACACCACCATTGATGCCATACGCATCTTCAAGGAAAAAGCGACACGTTATGCCGCGGCCCTAAAAAAGCCCTACCGTATTCGTTCCTTGGACATAAATAACGGTGGCGCGCACCAGCCTATGTTGCGTGCCGCGGCCATGTCCGCCGAAAGCAATGTAGTGCCACTCGAAGCGGGTGAATCGGTCATCGCCATCACGATCAACGGCCAAATTGAGCTGATCGAATAATTTTGACAGGTACCTAATCACCTCCTACACTCAGTTCGTAGCCGTGCAATTTTTGTGAAATAACATAACGCACTATGGAGACACT
>CAZFSH010000019.1:0-17753 GCA_964521935.1 uncultured Propionivibrio sp. | reverse complement strand
GTACCCTCAAACCTAAGCGCTAGTGTTGATCAACCCGAACATAGGTAGTAAGCGGGTGACCGTCTGCCATCTCTAGGTCGCGTAATTGATGAATGATGGCGTGCGTCAGGTAATTGCCACGCGCCAGCAATAAGGTACCGTTGGCTTGATACAAACTGCGCGTCAGGCGCATGCCATCCTGCAGCTTGTTGCTGGGCAATGCCAGCTCTTGCTCTTTGGCCGGCAGCGCTTGCGGACGCACAATGTGCGCCGACTTCCCGTCACTGGCGGGATGCACATGAACCAGGATGGGATTGTCGGGCGCGTCGCTTTGCAACTCACGCAACTGCGCAATCATACCCACGTCAAATACATGCCCTTTTGAAAGCAGTAAATAACCTTGCTGATGCATCAGGTCACTGGAAAGCATCATGCCCGGTGTCAGCTGGTCCGGCGTCACCACTCGCTCCGCCGGCGGCTTGTGGTGTTTCTCGGACAAAATCGCGGTCAACGCATCCACAACCAACGGATCGTAACGTTTGTCGCGCAGGCGAACAATGGCCTCCAGCGCCTCACGCTGACTGTGCGGATGCGCGGTTTGCGTGCCGGCCTGCAAGGCATCGTAATCATTGGCCACGGCAAGAATTCGCGCGCCCAAGGGAATCCGTGATCCCGTCAGCCGATCAGGGAAGCCACTGCCATCGAGCGACTCATGGTGATGGCGTATCAATCGCGCCGCGTCCACCAGCTGGGGCACACTCATGAGCAGCTGCTGACCTTTTTCCGGGTGGCGCATCACCTCGCTCTTTTCCTCCTGCGAAAGAACAAGGAAGGGGCGGTGCAGCAAGCTGTCCGACAAGCCGATTTTGCCAATGTCATGCAACAGGCCAGCCAGTAATATGGTGCGCTGTTCGGCTTCATCAAGCGCCATTTTTTCAGCCAGATGCCGCGCCAAATCGGCAACGCGGCGCGAGTGCCCGGCCAGCTTGCCTTCGCGCAATTCGATCAGGTTGGAGAACACTTTGACTGTGGCGACAAAGCTCTGGTGCAGTTCGGCGTTCGCGCTCTGCAGCTCGGCGGTGCGCTCGGCCACTTTCTGCTCCAGCGTGGCGTTCAGCGCCTTGAGCGCCTCATTCTGCTGCTGCGTCAGCGCTGACAGACGAGCGTTTTCCTGCAGCAACTGGCGGTGCGCCAAGGCCTGCTCGACGGTGGCACGCAGTTCATCATCGTTCCATGGCTTGGCGACATAGCGCCAAATTTTTCCCCGATTGATCGCCGCAATGGTGTCGGCGGCGTCAGCATAACCGGTGAGCAAAATTCGCTTGGTTTCGGGCCAGCGGCTAAACACCTGCTCCAGGAATTGCGCGCCATTCATCAAGGGCATGCGCATGTCTGAAACGACCAGATCAACGGGGTGCAGATCGAGCAAGGCTAAGGCTTCGGCACCGGATTCAGCAGTCAGAATTTCATAGCCGGCACCGCGAAACAAACGCCGCAGCGCCGACAAAATGGCTGGCTCGTCATCGACAAACAGCAGTCGTGAGGTCACGGTGGATTCAAGCGCTGGGGTGTTCATGATCGTCCAATGGCTCCTCCACCGGATTCACCGGCAGTACGATGGTGAAGCGAGTGCCGACGCCGACGGTGCTCTCCACATCGATCTTGCCATGGTGCTTGCCAATAATGCCCCACGCAATCGACAAACCCAGCCCCGTGCCCTTACCAACCGGCTTGGTGGTAAAGAAGGGTTCAAAGATACGGTTGAGATGCTCCGGGGGAATACCTTTCCCGGTGTCGGCAATCTCGATCTGGATATGTGCATCATCCAGCTTGCGGGTGCGCAGCGTGATCGCCCCCAGCGCTCCGCTTACGCTACCCGTTCCGCTAGATACCTCAATAGCCTGCGCGGCATTGACCAGCAGATTCATGAACACCTGATTCAGTTGCGATGGCAGGCAGTTGATCAAGGGCAAGGTCGGGTCGTAATCCTTGCTGACCGTGCTCTTGTACTTGATTTCGTTCCAGACGATATTCAGCGTCGAATCCAGCCCCTTGTGCACATCGGCCCACTGCCAGTCCGACTCGCCCACGCGCGAAAACTCTTTGAGGTCCTGAACAATCTTCTTCACCCGGCTCAAGCCTTCGCGCGATTCCGCCATCAGCTGGCCAATATCCTCACGCAGAAAATCGTAATTCACTGCCGTTTTCAAGGCAGCCACCTGGGCAAACGCATCACTACCAGAGGCGACCTTTGCTTCCGCCGCCAGATAAGCATCATCGATGGCAAAAATATCCTTGAGATATTCATCCAGCGTGCCCAGATTGGAATGCACAAAACCGATGGGATTATTCAACTCATGCGCAACACCGGCAGCCAGCTGACCAATAGAAGCCATTTTTTCCGACTGCAGCAACTGGTTGTGCGCCTCCTCCAGCTTGTGATTAAGCTCGCGCTGCCGGGCAAGATTTTCCGTGACCTCTTTTTCAACCCGCTCGCGGCGAACGGCACGCCACAAATCATTACCAATCAACTGCACACTCTCGATGTCAGCGTCCAGATAGTCTTGCGACTTGTTGCCAACGCCGATCATCATGCGTACCTTACCCTGCTCAATCACTGGCACACTGATCAGGCGATCCAAGGGTGCGTGCCCATCAGGCAGCCCATGTTTTTGCGCATAGCTGGCATAGTCGTTAAACACCACCGGGCGCAGCTGACGAAAGCAATCCGCCCAGATACCGGCTTTGCTGATCGGGTAATGATTGTCATAAGCAGCCGTGCAGCCTTTCAAGGCACCGGCCGTCCACGTCACCAACTCGATGCTTTCCTGATCATCGTTCACAAAATGCAGAAAGCCGATCTGGCTGTCGGTAATCGACTCAGCGAGTTCCAGACCGCGCCCCAGGAATTCACGCTCGTCCATGGTCCGCTCTGTCAGCGCGATATTCAGCAGTGCTTGAATGCGCCGAATGTTACGTCGCTGATCAGTCACATCATGAACGATCGAATACAGATAATCTTTACCGCCCACCTGAAGCGGGCCACTGAACACCTCAACATCCCTGATTGCGCCACTGGCTAAACGGTGTCGAAACTCGAAATGGTTACGTTGTTCCGATTTAGCAAAGGTCATTTCAGCCTGAATCTGCTCGGGCGAGAGCACATTCAGATCACTGATGCTCATCCGCCGCAATTCCTCGCGCGTCCAGCCATAAAAACGGCTTGCTGCCTCATTCACATCAAAAATCGAACCATCGCTAGGATCAATGATCAACTTGATGATGTAGCTGTTCTCAAACATGCTGCGATAGCGCTGCTCACTCTCTTTCAGACGCCTTTCTGCGGCAATGCTATCGGTAATATCAACCGCATAAATCACCGCGCGCTGGCTAGGCTGAACGATCGGATAAACACGCGTCCGGTAAATTCGCCCGTTACGTTCATCCTCAAAAATTAGCGGCTTTCCTGATTCGATGGCGCTGTTGATTTTTATGCGCCGGTCTTCAGCAACTGGCTGCGGCAGCAGGTCGTAAATATTTTTCCCGACCAAGGTGAGCGAATGGCTGCCCAACCGGGCCGCACCAATTTTGTTGATCGCAATAATGCGGCCATCGGCCTCAATCATGAGGATGGTTTCTTCTGCCGCGTCTATCGTCGAATGCAGATTGATCTTGCTCTGCTCAATTTGTTGAAACAGAGCACGACGTTCACTGATGTCCCGCGAGACACAATTAATCAAGGTGCGGCCGCTGGCGACATCGCGATCCAATTGCACACTAACCTCGGTCCACACTGTGGAACCATCACGGCGCACCTGCGCGATCTCGATGGTTTGCGGCACAAACTGCCCGGCCTCCCACGCGCGTTTGGCGTTCTGCAGCCACTCCTGAGCAAAACTCAACGAGGCCGGCGTCAGCATCTGCTTGATCGACTGTGCCATCACCTCATCAACAGAATAACCACGCAACTGCTTCACCGATGGACTGACATAGACCAGCCGCGAGGTCTCGATATCGAATACCGAAATCACATCTTTGATGTTTTCGGTCAGCAGTCGATAGCGTGTTTCACTGCGGCGCAACTCTTCCATCAACTGATCACGGCGCGCACGCTCGCCGAAAGCGTCGATCGCATAGGACAGCGTCGCCCCGAGCACGACGAAAAGCTCTTTGAGCGCATCGTCAAACAAACCCGTCGCGCTGCCGTACAACATGAGGGCACCACAGGCTTGCTGCTCACGCTGAATGGGAATGTTGGCACTGGCAGCAATGCCATGCTCACGAGCACGCTGCTGCCAGGGCGAGGTCAGCGGGTCATGCAGAAAATCATCGACGAAAACACAGCGGTTTTCACGCATCGCCAGGGCGGTCGGGCCATCACTCGCCGGCATCGCCAGGTCAAATCGAATATCAATCCCATCCAAATAGGCCAGCGCAGGCCCTGACGAGGCAACAACGCGGATTTGCTGACTACCTTCCTGGCGCAGCCCAACCCACGCCAAAACAATCTGAGGGTCTAGCCGTGTAGCCAGAGAGCACAGCTCCTGATACAACGCCTCCGCTGAGTGGCTACGCGCAATCAGCGCATTGGCTTCAGAGAGAAAGCGATACAGCGACTGCGTACGCTCCAACTGGGCGGCACGCAAGCCGATCGGATCGATGGAGGGCGTCACAGACATAGTCGATGAATTATGGCCCCATGAACGCTAGATTGGCGCGGCAGGAGAAGATCATGTGTCCATTCCAGTGCCGACCATCATCGCCACACACCGTCGACAGACGAAAAAAAACCCGGCCAAAGCCGGGTCTTAACGGGTGCGACAGCATGGCAAAGCCATGCCAGTCTTGCCGAATTAGTCCGCTGCGCGGATGTTCGATGCCTGCTGACCCTTGGGGCCAGTGGTGATGTCGAAGCTAACGCGTTGACCTTCTTTCAGGGTCTTGAAACCATTGCCCTGAATAGCGGAGAAATGGGCGAAGAGATCATCGCCGCCGTTTTCGGGGGTGATGAAGCCGAAGCCCTTGGAATCGTTGAACCACTTTACGGTGCCTGTTGCCATGTCTTGAATATCCTAAAAAAACAAAAAATAGGGATCGAACCAATGTGACCGACCCTATGGGACGAAGGTCAAGACAGCGGGGAGGTGAAGGGAGAAATACCGCAGAACTGCGAATACTGGACCAGACAACAGCGCACTACTTGAGAATCGCTAAAGCTATTGTACACGGTATGCCAACGAATAACCGGATACAGTTGACAAATACGCGTCAACTTGTTCTTCGCCGCTCAAAAGACGCCCACAAATTCAACACCAGACCAGCAATAACGGCAATTGCCGCCTGCACTTTCCACGACGGCAGAGTTTCGCCCAGAATAAGTACCGATGCCCCCATGCCGAATACTGGCACCAGTAAGGCCAAGGGCGCAACCGTTGCCGCCGGATGACGGGAGAGCAGCCAGGCCCAGGCCGCATAGCCAAAAATCGTGTTACCAAAAGATTGCCACGCTACGGCCGCCCAGGTCGTAAGACTAGCCCCCTCCAGGCTGGCCACGATGCTGTCCGCCCCTTCAAAAATGAGCGACAGCAACAACAAGGGTGGCACGGCAAAGATGCTCGACCAGACAACATAGGCCAGCATATTGACGCGCCCGGCGGCCCGCGACAAGGTATTCCCCGCCGCCCAACTGGCGCCCGCGGCAAGCACCATGGCGATACCTAATGGGGTCGTGCTGGCATCGGTATGGATCACCAACCAGCCAATACCCGCCACCGCAAAACACAGCGCCAACCACTGCAAACGCGCAACCCGCTCGCCAGTAAGCAGCATCGATAAACCAATAGTGAAGAAAATCTGCATCTGCACCACTAGTGAAGCCAGACCTGGGGTGATCTGGCTGCCCATGGCGAGATACAAGACACCGAACTGGCCAACACCGATAAAAACGCCGTAAGCCGCCAGGTTACGCAAGGCAGTCGGCGGACGTTTCAGAAACAGTGCTGCAGGAAAAAAGGCCAGCGAAAAACGCAGGGCGGCAAACAGTAGCGGTGGCAAATCGTGCAAGGCCAATTTGATCACCACAAAATTACTACCCCAGATGGCTACTACAGCCAAGGCTAAAAGAAAGTGGCTAATCGGCATGCGGCGATTCTACGGGCTGAGCGAGAAGTTAAGCCCATATTCCGCCGATAGAATCCGGCTTTGCCGCAAACCACTTTCGTTTCCTATTCATGACTCACCGCCGCGCTGTCCTATTGATGATTCTCGTCACCTTTATGTGGAGCCTGGCTGGAGTAGTCAGCCGCCATCTGGAAAGTGCGCAGAGTTTTGAAGTGACGTTCTGGCGCAGTGGTTTTAATGCATTAACACTCGCGATCGTGCTGACCTTGCTGCGCGGGCTTGGCCTGTGGCGCGCGCTGCTTTCCGCCCCACGAGTGGTGTGGGCATCTGGCCTGTGCTGGTCAATCATGTACACCGCCTTCATGCTCGCCATCACCTTAACTACTGTCGCTAATGTACTCGTGATCATGGCGATCGGCCCGCTCCTGACCGCACTGGTAGCACGCAGTTTTCTCGCGCATCATTTGCCACTGCGGACCTGGCTGGCAATTGCCCTGGCCGGTGCCGGTATCGCTGGCATGTTTGGCGCTCAGCTGGATAGTGGCATTTCCCTGACCGGCAGCCTGGTGGCACTGGCCGTTCCCCTCGCTGCGGCGATCAACTGGGCTTTACTACAAGCCGTTGGCCACAAGACACATCAGGACAAAATACAGGAAGACACGCAGGACATGCTCCCCGCCGTATTTATTGGCGCACTGATTTCGGCAGCGGTTACCTTGCCAGTTGCCTGGCCGCTGAAAGCCACACTCAACGACATTGGCCTGCTCGCCTTTCTCGGCGCTTTTCAACTGGCCCTGCCTTGCCTGCTGGTCGTACGTCTGACGCGCGTATTGCCAGGCCCGGAAATTTCATTACTCGGGCTGCTTGAAGTAATTTTCGGCGTGACCTGGGTATGGCTAGGCGCCAATGAAGCACCCGATCAGGTCACCTTGCTGTGCGGCGCTCTGGTGATCACCGCCTTAGTCGGCAACGAACTCCTGGCGCTACGCGAACGTCAGCCTGCGCTGACAAGCAAAACTCAGCCGCTGTGACACGGCGCCAAGCTCACGAGTTTGCCTCCTCGAGCTTTTGCCACAGGCAGTTTCCTTTGCTTTCTTTGGCCACTTCGGCCAGCACGCGCTGGTGATCGGCAAGCTCATCATCTGTTGCGCGCACCACGATCAAGGGCGGGCGTTCGCCACGCACGGCGGATCGCTTGGCGCGTGGCGCGTCAAAATCCATAGCCAGTGAATTCTGGCCACGCGTCATCGCCAAATAGACTTCAGCGAGCAATTCCGCGTCAAGCAAGGCGCCGTGCCACTGGCGATTGGAGTTATCGACGCCAAATTCGCTACACAAGGCGTCAAGGCTGTTTTTGCGGCCTGGGCGCATGTTGCGCGCTTCTTTCAGGGTGTCGATAGGCTCGGCGCCACACAAGTCCTTCAGCGACTCACGCCCCAGTCGCGTTAGCTCGCTATTAAGGAAGCCAATGTCAAACGACGCGTTATGAATAATCAGCTGCGCGCCACGAATGAACTGGATGAACTCATCGGCGATATCGCGAAACTTTGGTTTGTCTGCCAAAAACTCATTGGTCAGCCCGTGCACCGCCACCGCTCCCGGATCAATCTCGCGCTCGGGGTTCAGATAAACGTGGTAGCGCTCATTGGCAACCTGCCTTCCGGCCAGCACCACACAACCGATTTCAATCACGCGATCACCCGTGCGGTGATCCAAGCCAGTTGTTTCGGTATCGAGCACGACTTGACGCAACACCTGTCCTGTCTCTTTCAACGCCTCGTGTCCTAGTGCGAAGCTCGCCGCCGTCCCCATCACTCGCCTCCCTTCACCGTCACGCCGACCGCCTTCCCGGCTTTACGCGCCATATCCAGCCCTGCGCGCGCCAGCGCATCCGCGCGTTCGTTATCTACATGGCCGGCATGCCCCTTGACCCAGTGCCACTCCAACTCATGAGCCGAGGCCAAGGCATCCAAGCGCCGCCAGAGATCTTCGTTCTTTACCGGCTCCTTGCTTGCCGTTTTCCAGCCGCGCCGCTTCCAGCCGTGTATCCACTCGCTGATGCCTTTTTGTACGTACTGCGAATCAGTGTGCACCCGCGCCTGCACCGGGCGCTTAAGCGACTGCAGCGCTTCGATCACCGCCATCATCTCCATACGGTTATTGGTCGTTGCCGGCTCACCGCCGCACAACTCTTTTTCCGTCTCGCCCGAACGCAAAATAGCGCCCCAGCCGCCTGGTCCTGGATTGCCGCTACACGCGCCATCGGTAAAAATATCAATCATTGCTCTTCACTTTAGTCATGGATACCAGCGCTTTGGCGCTGGCTTTCCGGTCATGCCATTTTGGCGTAATCAGGCGCAGGCCATGCTGACGTTTTACCGCCTGCACGACATAAACACCGCCCATAAAGGGCCAGCCGCGGCGGCCCCAACGATCCATAAAACTACATTTTGTCAGCCACGATTGCTGGCGCATCGGGGGTGCATAGCAGCCCAGAGCGCTGGTTTGAAACTCAAAACCCAACAAGGAAAACCAGTCTTTCAGGCGCCACAGACCAATGTAGCTGCCGCGCCACGGTGGCGAAGCCGGCTGCCGCGTAAAGCGCCGGCGCGCACCCCACAGGCTATAAGGATTAAAACCCGTGACAATCACCTGCCCTTCCGGCACCAACACCCGCTCAACCTCACGCAAAACCTGATGCGGATTGGCGTCAAACTCCAGGGCATGCGGCATGACCACGAGGTCGACGCTGGCGTTAGCAAAGGGCAAATGATGCAGATCGGTGAATACATCAACCGGCCCCTGCGTGCGCCTATCGTCGCTATGGAGACGCAAGGGCATGCGGTTCTGGCGTAAAAAATCGTAGCTGGGCAGGGCCAGCTGAACGGCGTTGTAACCAAAAATATCGGTGACCAGCCGGTCGTGCGTGCGCTGCTCCCAATCGAGCACGTAGCGCCCGAGAGGAGTTTCCAGCCATTGTTCAAAACCTTGGATTGACATTGGCAGGCATTAAACCAAGAATCGCCTCATGAATACCGTAATCGATACCCTCACCATACTGCCGCTCACGGCGTTTAACGACAACTATATCTGGGTGCTGCGCCGCAACGAGCATGTCGTCATTGTCGATCCGGGCGACGCTCAGCCCGTATTGGATTATCTGGCACAGACCCAGAGCCAACTCGCGGCCATCCTCATTACGCATCACCATGGCGATCATGTGGGTGGCCTTGCCTCGCTCTTGCGTACAGCCTCGGTACCGGTTTTTGGCCCGCACAATCCGGCCATTGCCGGCATCAGCAAAACTTGTCAGGACGGCGACCGGGTAGTGCTGGCAGCACTCGGCATCGAGCTCTCGGTCATTGCGGTACCTGGCCACACACTGGATCATCTGGCGTTTCACGCCCCCTCGCTTGAGGCACTATTTTGCGGTGATACGCTATTTGCGGGCGGCTGTGGGCGGCTCTTTGAGGGCACCGCAGCACAGATGCACGGCTCATTGGCCTGCCTCGCGGCACTGCCGCCAGCAACCAAAATCTACTGTGCGCATGAATACACGCAAGCCAACCTGCGCTTTGCACAGGCGGTCGAACCCGATAATCACGATATCGCTCACCGTGCCGAACACGTCGCCATACTACGCGCCGCCGGGCAAGTGACGGTACCCAGCCCGCTGGCAACGGAACTGGCGACCAATCCATTCCTGAGGTGGGATGCACCGGCTGTGCGCGCCGCCGCCGAAACACAATTAGGACGTGCGCCGATTGATGCGGTCGAGACCTTCGCCGCTATTCGCGGCTGGAAAGATAGCTTCCGCGGCTGAAAAGCGCCGTCTCACAGCGACTGACTTTCAGTCGTCTGGTTAGCACGGTCCAGCAGCGACCGGCTAATACCGGGCGGGCGTTTACTCCGGGGCTGCGTCAGCAGGAACGGTATCCGCAGCCGGGGGCTCAGTGCCGTCCGTCGGCTCTGCAGCCGATCCAGCCGTCGTCGTCGCGGTAGGCAACGCAGTCGCCGATCTAGCGGATGGGACAACCTTCTTCATCGCCGCTTCCATCGTGCTCAAGACGCGTGCCGAGTTAAAGGGTTTGACGATATAGCCGGCGGCGCCATTTGTCACCGCCGCTTGCACCGTTTCGCGCTCGGTACTCCCGGTGACCATCACCACGACCAGCTCCGGCGCCTGCTCCTTGATTTGCTTGAGCACGGTTAAGCCGTCAGTACGCGGCATATTCACGTCAAGGCAGGTCAAATCCGGACGCAAGCGCAAGGCCATTTCCAAGCCCTGCTCTCCGTTATTGGCCTCGCCGGCCAACTGATACCCTTCAGCGACAAGCAAACCGCGCAGCAAAGAGCGCGTCATATCATTGTCGTCAACAATCAATACCTTACCTTTGGTTTTTGGTTGCATCGTACGCTTGCGGCTCCGGGAAAGAGCTGCATTGTAGTCCAGCAGGTAGAATGCAGCGGCGGTTTGGCTGCTGTCTGAGTCTGCGCTTGAATCTGCGCTTGGGTCCGAATTGAATCTGAGTGTGATCACCGATACGATCACCCAAGCGATCTTCTCGCGCTGAACACCCGAGTGCTCCCGCCCAAACTGCCCAACCTGTATTGTTACATTCCGATTTCTGACTTGCCGAAGCGGCGACTCCGCCGCCGCCTCGCTCCTCATGCGCACCGCCACGTTATCCATGACATTTTTACGTCGTTTCATTTCCGGTGTCACCCAAGCCTTGCTCGCCGGCGCGCTGACCGCGGCCGTCACGGTACCCGCCTTGGCGCAAACCGGTACTCAAGCCGGTGCTAGCGATACGCCGTCAAGTACTAGCGGCCTGACCAGCGCTTCGCGCATCGCCGGGTTCATCCCCGTGCCCCCGGCCAGCGACACTGCTGTCTTGCCGCCAACCCCGATGCAGAAGCTCACCAACGAAATCGTTGACGACAACCTGCGCCTGCCGACCATTGACCTCACGGTACAACCTACCGATCTGTGGCAGCGTATTCGCAATGGCTTTGGCATGCCTAACCTTGAAGATCCATTAGTCACTAACCGCCAAGCCTGGTATCTGAACCGCCCCGACTACCTGCGCAATACCTTGAATCGCAGCCGGCGTTACCTTTATCACATCGTCGAAGAGCTGGAAAAACGCGGGATGCCAACCGAACTGGCTTTGCTGCCGGTTGTCGAAAGCTCCTACAACCCGCAGGCCTACTCCCCCGCCCGGGCCTTGGGCATGTGGCAGTTCATTCCCTCGACGGGCAAAAACTACAAACTTGAGCAGAACTGGTGGCTGGATGAGCGGCGTGACATTCTGGCCTCGACCAATGCAGCGCTGGAATATTTGCAAAACATCTATGAAATGAATGGCGACTGGCACGTTGCCCTTGCCTCCTATAACTGGGGCGAAGGCGCCGTCGCGCGCGCCATGGCTAAAAATGCCGCGCAAGGTTTGCCGACCGATTATCTGTCCTTAAAAATGCCGACAGAAACGCGCTATTACGTACCCAAGTTACAGGCGATCAAAAACATCATTGCTGACCCGGAGCTATTCAATTTCCGTCTCGACCCGATACCCAACAAGCCCTACTTCGGGACCGTAGATGTCGGCAGCAACATGGACGTAGCCGTAGCCGCGCGACTGGCGGACATCCCGCTGACCGAGTTCATTGCGCTCAACCCGGCATACAGCCGCCCGGTGATTCCCGGCTCCAGCGAAAACCCGCTGGTATTGCCGGCTGACAAGGTGTCCACGTTTCTCGCCAACCTCGGGCAGTATCAAGCGGCGGATAAGCCGCTCTCCAGCTGGCTAACCTACCAGCTCAAACCGAAAGAAAAACTGGATGCCGTGGCTGGACGGTTTGGTGTCACGGGCACGCGTTTGCGCCAACTCAACGGCATTACCAAGCGCACCAAAGTGATGCCGGGCATGACCTTGCTGGTTCCTGGTCGCGGCGTTCTGCAAGCTGACGACGTAACCGCGGCAATGCCCAAAACACCGGAAATCCCGACGAAACCGGAGCCTGTTGGTAAAGGTGGCAAAGGTAACAAAAAGGGCAAAAAAGAGACTACCGATACCGCAGCCGTGAAACCCGCAGGCAAATCAACAGGCAAACCAGCGATCAAGCTTGCCGGGAAGCCGAACGCAAAAGGCAAAACCACCGGCAAAGCCGCACCCAAGACAGCTAGCAAGGTCGAACGAAAAGCTGTCCCCAAGGCGACGGTCAAAACCGCGCCGAAACAAACAGTTAAAGCCGCAAGCACTACCCCGGCAAAAACTGCGGCAAAGCCAGCGCAAAAGAAAACCGAGAAAAACTAAACCAGCCGGCCGGCGGACAAACGCACCGTACGCTGACAGCGCGCGGCGAGTTTGTCGTCATGGGTAACCAGCACCAATGTCGTGCCGGTTTCAGCATTCATCGAAAACATCAGATCGATGATTGCCAAGCCAGTGGCGGCATCCAGATTGCCCGTTGGTTCGTCGGCCAAGAGTAATTGCGGCCGTGAAGCAAAGGCTCGCGCCAAGGCGACGCGCTGCTGTTCACCGCCCGAAAGATGCTTCGGGTAATGCGCCAGACGCTCGCCCAGGCCGACCCGTTGCAGCATGGCTTGCGCGCTAGCTTTGACCTCGCGCGCCGACGCGGTGCCGGCCAGCTCCAGAGGTAGCATGACATTTTCCAGCGCCGTCAAGGCCGGCAAGAGCTGAAACGACTGAAACACAAAGCCGAGCAGGCGTGCGCGCAGTGCTGCGCGGCCATCCTCGTCCAAGGTGGTCAGGTCTTCACCTGCGAGGCTCACCCGCCCCGTCGTGGGCAAATCCAAACCCGCCATAATGCCCAGCAGGGTCGATTTACCAGAACCGGAGGCGCCCACAATCGCCACCGACTCCCCTGCCGCCACAGCAAAGCTGATCTCATGCAGAATCGTCAGCGTTTGCTGCCCGTCCTCGCCAACTGGCACGACCTTGCCCAAATTGCTCACTTCAATAACACTTCCCGGTACCGTCATGGCTCTCTTTCGTTATTGTTTACTGCTACTGGTTTCCGCCACCATCGCCACCATCGCCACACTCGCATCGGCCGCTTCCTCCGTCTGGTCAGCACCAGGGCAGCGCACGATTCTGGTTTACGGCGACAGTCTGTCAGCAGGCTATGGTATCGCGCTTGAGCAGAGTTGGCCGACGCTCCTGGGCAAACGCCTGACTCAAGAAGGCCGCCAGTATCGCGTAGTTAATGCCAGTATCAGCGGTGAGACCAGTGCCGGCGGGCGAGCACGGCTGGCGGCAGTGCTCAACGAAGCAAAACCAGTCATCATGGTGCTGGCCTTGGGCGCCAATGATGGCCTGCGTGGCCTGCCGCCTGAGCAACTCCGCGACAACCTCGGTGCCATGGTGCAGCAAGCCCGTAAGCAAGGCGTCAAAACACTGCTGGTGGGAATGAAACTGCCCCCCAATTACGGGCCAGCCTATAACAACGCATTTGATGCGGCCTTCCGCAGCGTTGCCCAGCAGGAAAAGTTGCCTTTATTACCCTTCCTGCTCGAACCCATCGCCACCGATGCCAGCGCATTTCAAGCTGATCACCTGCACCCCGTCGCGGCGGTACAGGATAAATTGCGTGACCACGTGTGGGCAGCACTGAAGCCACTGCTCAAGTAAGGGATGTAACTCGTAGAATTCCCGCATGTCTAAAGCCATTGCTACCGTCGCCCAGATCAGCGACTTCTCGACCTTGGTCGATGCCCGTTCCCCCAGCGAATTTGTCGACGATCATATCCCCGGCGCGATCAACTGCCCGGTGCTGGATGACGCCCAGCGTGCCGAAGTCGGCACGCTCTATAAACAGGTGTCCCCCTTTGATGCGCGCAAGCTGGGTGCAGTGCTAGTGGCGCGCAATGTCGCCGAGCACATTGCTAGTCGCTTTGCTGACAAACCCAAAGAATGGCGGCCCCTGGTGTATTGCTGGCGCGGCGGCCAACGTAGCGGTGCGTTCACCCATATCCTGCGCGAAGTCGGCTGGAATGCGCATCGGCTTGAAGGCGGCTACAAGGCATGGCGACGTCACGTCATTGCTCAACTGGTGACGCTGCCGGAACGTTTTCAATTCTCCGTTGTCACCGGCCCCACGGGTAGCGCGAAAAGTCGCATTCTGGAAGCCCTTACTGACCAAGGCGCTCAAGTGCTGCATCTGGAACAGCTCGCCGGACACAAAGGTTCGGTGCTGGGCAATATCCCGGGCATAGAGCAACCTTCGCAACGGAGCTTTGAGTCGGCGCTATTTAGCGCCCTGGCCAGTTTCGATCCAGCGCGTACGGTATATGTGGAAGCCGAAAGCCGCAAGATCGGCCTGTTGCATGTGCCGGAGCAACTCATCGCGGCGATTCGCCGTGGCCGCTGTTACTGCGTCGAAGCGCCGCTCGGCGAACGCGTCGCCTTCTTGCTGCGTGATTACGATTACGCCGTAACGAACACCGACTGGCTACGCCAGCGTCTGCACCACCTGCGCGGCATGCACAGCAACGATGCGCTCACGCAGTGGAGCAACTTGATCAGTGACGGAAACTTCCCGGCGCTCGTCGAGGCCTTGCTCAGCCAGCATTACGACCCGCTGTATCTGCGCTCGCAAGGAACCAATTTTTCAGCCCTGGACAATGCCGAACGCATCCTTGCTGACGACCTTTCGGAGACCGGCATTCAAGCGGTGGCGAAGAGGCTTTATGCCATGACACCGCTCGCACCGATGACATCAATAGCGCCGTCCCACAGCGGCTGACTTTTGCAGGACGGGCTAGCGAAAACTCAATAAATCAAGGCTGGCCAATGAAATCCAGCTTGCCAACCTCAATGCCGTTGTGGCGCAGGATGTTGTACGCCGTGACGACATGGAAGTAAAAGTTCGGCAAAGCAAACCCGCACAGGTACTGCATGCCCGTAAAGTGCAGCTCACGCGCGCCAGCCTTGAGCGTAATCGCACGTTCTTCTGAGCCGTCAATCTGTGCCGGTGTCACCGTGGCGATGAAGTCCAGCGTTTTAGTGATACGCGCCTGCAAGTCAGCAAAAGTTTGCTCGTTATCCTCGTGCTTGGGCGGCTCGATCCCGGCGAGGCGGGCAACTGGACCTTTGGCGTTATCGCAGGCGATTTGCACCTGACGTACCAGCGGAAACATATCCGGGTACAAGCGCGACGCGAGAATCACCGCCGGATCAAACTTGCGTGCCAGCGCCTGCTCTTCGGCTTTGTGCAAAATTGCCGAGAGATTTTTGAGCGTGTTGGCCAAACGCGGGGCACTGGCTTGGTACATGGAAATGGTCATGATGTCTCCTTGAGAAAATAACTAAAAAGCGCTACTGGCCGTGCACCTGCCGTTGCCGCCAGCGTTTCAACCCGGCCATGAGAGCTTGCACGCCATCATCGACAAAGGTGAATACCACCGGGATCACCAGCAAACTCAGGAAGGTGGAGGTGATCAAGCCGCCAATCACCACAATCGCCATGGGCGCACGGAAGCTGGGGTCGTTGCCCAAACCAATAGCGATCGGCACCATGCCCGCGCCCATCGCCACCGTGGTCATGATGATAGGACGCGCGCGCTTGCGGCAGGCATCAATCAGCGCATCGTAGCGACTGAAGTGGCTATCACCCGAGTGTTCCCGACGCGCGATGATGACGTAATCGACCAGCAAAATCGAGTTCTTGGTCGCGATGCCCATGAGCATGATCAGACCAATCATGGAGGGCATGGAAATCGCCGTTTGGGTCACAAACAAGGCCAAAAAGGCGCCCGGAATCGACAAGACCAAGGCAGCCAGAATGGTGATCGGCTGGACAAAATCACGGAACAACAGCACCAGTACCATGTAGATACAGAGCACGCCGGTTCCCATGGCCAGACCAAAACTCTCAAACAATTCGCCCATGGCCTCGGCATCACCAACCGTGGTCTGAATCACCCCCGGCGGTAGCTCCTTGAGCGACGGTAGCTGCTGTAAACGCCGCTCCACCTCCCCCAAGGGAACGCCGTTAAGCTCGATCTCGAAGTTGATGTTGCGCAAACGATCGTAACGGTCAATTTCAGTCGGGCCGCTATCAAAGGACAGCTCGGCAACATTGCCCAGCGGCAAGGGGCCATGCGTGCCCAGCACCGGCAACTGCGCCAGCAAGGCCAAATCCTGACGCGCCTCCGGCGGCAGCTTGACGACAATGGGAATCTGTCGCTGCGCCAGGTTCAGCTTGGGCAACGCCGAACGGTAATCGCCGGACGTCGCAATACGGAGTGCATCGGCAATCGCTTCCGTCGTCACGCCCATCGCCGCGGCACGCGTGAAGTCGGGGCGCACCAGCAGTTCCGGGCGCACCAGACTGGCCGTCGTCCAGATATTGCCCACGCCACCCATGATCGGCGCGGTACGCAGTTCGCGCTCAACTTTGGCCGCCGTCTGGGCCAGCAAGTCGCCATCTTCGCTCGCCAGTACCAGCACGTATTTCTCAGCCGAGCCACCGAATCCCACTTTGATCTGCACGCCGGGCAGCACCGCCAATGCCTCGCGCAACTGGCGCTCAACCTGCTGCTTGGTAACACCGTTGCGCGCTTTACGTGGCGTCATATTGATCGTGAGCGTCGCCTTGCGCACCTCATCGGCCCCGCTCGGTGCAAACGGGTCCGCCCCGGAGCGCCCACCGCCCAGTGCGGTGTAAACCATCCGCACATTCGGGTTCTTTTCCACAATAGCGCGTGCTTGCTCAGCAATCGCCAGTGACTCGCGGTAGGTACTTCCCGGCGCCAAGGACAGATAGACTTGGGTTTGCGACAAATCATCCGGCGGAATGAAGCCGGTACCCAGAAACGGAATCAGCGCAAAAGAACCAACGAAGAACGCTACCGTTGCCACCGTGGTCCGCCAGCGATGACGGATACAGCCCGCCACCCACTGCAAGTAGCGCGGCATCCAGCTCGGTTCACTGTCTTCAACTCGCTTGGGCGGCTTCAGAATATAAGCGGCCATCATCGGTGTCAGCATGCGGGCGACGACCAAGGAAGTAAACACCGCGACGGCTGCTGTCCAGCCAAATTGGACAAAAAACCGGCCGGAAACGCCGCTCATAAATGCGGTAGGCAAAAATACCGCGATCAACGTAAAGGTGGTCGCTACCACTGCCAGACCGATTTCATCGGCCGCCTCCATCGCCGCCTCATAGGGGCTCTTGCCCATACGCAAGTGACGCATGATGTTTTCGATTTCGACAATCGCGTCGTCCACCAAGATACCGACGACCAGGGAAATCGATAGCGTCGTCACCATATTGAGGCTGAAGCCCATCAGATACATCACGCCAAAGGTCGGGATAATCGATAAGGGCAGCGCGGTGGCCGACACGAAGGTCGCGCGCCAATCACGCAAAAACAGCCAGACCACGATCACCGCGAGAATGGCGCCTTCAATCAGAAGCCACATTGAGCCTTCAAAATTCTCGACGACAAAATCGACGAAATTGAAGGCTTCGGTCACGACAATCTCCGGGTGTTCGGCACGGAATTTGTCCAGCTCGGCACGCACCGCACGCATCACCTGAACTTCACCGCCGCCCCGGCTGCGCACAATTTCAAAGCCCACCACCGGCTTGCCATTGAGCAAGGCTTCAGCGCGCTTTTCCGCGAC
>CAZFSH010000018.1:0-18322 GCA_964521935.1 uncultured Propionivibrio sp. | reverse complement strand
ACGGCCTCGCCGGGTAACGAGGACATTACGCTGTTCTGATCAGCGTTTCTGTATCAACTCGATCTTGTAGCCATCCGGGTCTTCAACAAAGGCGATGATGGTGCTGCCGTGTTTCATCGGCCCGGCTTCGCGTACCACCTTGCCGCCTCGCGCCTTGATGTCGGCGCAAGCCTGATAGGCATCGTCGACCTCCAGGGCAATATGGCCGAAAGCCGTGCCCAGTTCGTAATGCTCAACACCCCAGTTGTGGGTGAGCTCGATGGCGGCGGCCTCATCCTCGTTCTGGTAGCCGATGAAAGCGAGCGTGAACTTGCCCTCTGGGTAATCCTGCCGGCGCAGCAGGCGCATGCCGAGTACTTCGGTATAAAAGCCAATGGAGGCGTCGAGATTGCCGACGCGAAGCATGGTGTGCAGGATGCGCATGGAGATTCCTAAATGAGAACGAGGGTTTTTGCCGCGGCATTGAGTTCATGGCGCGCGCCTTGCCAATCCGGATACGTGGCGGCGACGACACCCCAGAACTGTTTGCTGTGGTTCATGTGGTGCAGATGCGCCAGTTCATGGACGACGACATAGTCGCCCAGATGGGCTGGCAGGTGGATGAGTCGCCAGTTAATGCGGATGCCAGAAAGCCGGCTGCAGCTGCCCCAGCGTGTGCGTGCCGACGAGAGCGCCAGCGGCGGCACCTGCACCGCCATGTGTGGCGCGTAGTGCGTCAGTCGCTCGGCGAAATGGGCGAGTGCGCGCTTTTGCAAGGCACGCTGTGCCAGCACATTGAGCGTTGCGCCGGGGCGCGCTTCGAGGACCAGCGTGTCGCCCACCCAGCGATGGCGGTTATGGCCGGGCAAGACCCGAACGGGAATGTCGCGACCCAGTAGCGGTAGCCTGCAGTCGTCGGTGATCAGGAGCCGTCGTGGGCGCGGTGCCAGCGCTTGTTCGTGCAGTTTGCGCTGTATCCACTCCGCGTTTTCGCGCGCAAAGGCTTCGATCGTGGCGAGCGGTAGAGTCAGGGGCGCGGCAATGCGCAGGCCCTGTTCGCTAATGGTCAGGCTGAGCCGACGGCGTGCGCCGCGGCGGAGTTCGTAGCGGATGATCTCGTTGCCCAGTTGCAGCACCCCGCTGCCGGCGCTACTGCCACGATAGGCTTGATCCGCATGACCTTGCCCCGTGCGCGGCAGCTGAAACAGGCTGAGTTGTTCGGCCATGCTGTCCATTGCGGCTATGTTGTCCATTGCGGCGAGGCTTATCGGCGGCGCTGAATCGGACTGAGTGCGAGTCAGGCAAAGGCGCCGAACAAATCAGGCGAGCTATTGCGGGCTTGCAGGGCGGCCAGTTCATGGAGTGCGCGGGTGAGGATCTGTTCGATCACCTCGGGTGTTTGCTCGATCAGTCGCCAGTTAACGCGCAGCCGGCCCTGGTTGGCACGCGTGGTGTCGACTTCCGTCCAGCCAGCGCGTGTGGCAAACGAGAGATGTAGCGTGGGTGCGGCGCTGGCAGGGGTGTGGCGGGCAATGATGGCGTTGAAGCAACGCTCGGCTTCGCTACGCAGCCATGCTTCGGCGCGATCCTGAATTTGTCGCGGGCTGGCTTGCGGGGGCAGTGGCAGGTGCAGGATATTGTCTACGCGGGTGGTATCTTCACGCTGTGCGCTGAGGCTGGCCGGTGCTTCAATGGCCTCAATACTATCTAGGCGGATCGTCAGTTTCTCGCCTTGGTACGTCACCACAGCACCGTCACACCACGACTGACTTTTGTGGTCGGTGTCGGCACCAAGCCGGAGTGCGAGCTGGGCGGGGCGTAGTGACATACCTTAGCGTGTGGCGTGTTCGAGGATATGCTCGACCGCATCAGCCAGGTCGGCAAAGTGCGGCACTCCCTTTGGCAGCGCCGGGTCTTTGACGGTTTTTTTGCCTTTGCCGGTGAGCACCAGCAGCGGTTTGGCACCGACTTCCAGCGCTGCCTGTAGATCGCGCAAGCTGTCGCCGACGGCGGGAACTTCACTCATGTCGGCATTGAAGCGGGCTTCGATTTCCCGGAACAGGCCGGCTTTGGGTTTGCGGCAATCGCACTCGTCAGCGCTGGTATGTGGGCAGAAAAAAATGGCATCGATACGACCGCCGACATCGGCTAGCGCGCGCACCATTTTTTCGTGGATGGCGTTGAGTGTGTCCATATCAAACAAACCGCGACCGACACCTGACTGATTGGTCGCGACCACGACACGATAGCCCTCTTGATTCAGCCGCGCGATGGCTTCCAGCGAGCCGGGAATGGCTTCCCATTCATCAGGGTTTTTGATGTACTGATCGGAGTCATGGTTGATGACGCCATCGCGGTCGAGGATAACGAGTTTCATGTCAGGGGGATGGGCAGTACTAGCGTTTCATTGTGCGCGTGACGGGGGCCGGACGAAGGCCGGTATTGCGCGGCTTTTCTTGCCGAATCTGCGCGTTTAGGCGTGGCCATGTCCTGCTTAACGACAGTGCAAACCATTGGCCGCGACTTTACAGGGCAGAAAACGTTGCGCAATCGCTTGCGCCGTGCCGTCACGATAGAGGTTTTCCAGGGCTTGATCGAATTGCTCGGCGAACCGGGCATCGACGCTGCGCCGGCTGAGCGCGATGTGCGAGGTGTCGTCCGAAACCACCAGATCGGTAGCCACGACAAGCTCGCTCAGCCCCAGTTCTTGTAGCTCGATGGCACCGGTAATCTGGTCGGCGATGAGGCCGTCGATACGGTCAGCCTGAATCATTTTCCAGGCACTGCGTCGGTCTGTGATCATGGTCAACTGTGCGGCAAATGCTGGGTCGGGCAGCAGCATGTCGTATTCAGGACCATAGGCAACCTTGATCTGGGCGCCGAGGCGGAAGTCGCTGCCTATCAGGTCAGCCAGTTTGCGAAAACGGTAACGTTGGCGCGCGTCTTTGCGCATGAACAGCAGATTGGGCGAATTGTTGATGGCGCGGCTGAAAAAGGCGAAGCGGCTCCGCTCCGGCGTGCGCAGGGCGCCGGGCAGAATGTCCAGTCTGCCTTCTTCCAGGTCAAGCAAGGCGCGCGCCCAGGGCATCTCGATAAAGCGTGCTTGGCAGCCAAGGCGATCGAGTACTACGCGCGTTAATTCCACATGCTGGCCGGTCAAGTTGCCATTCGCCTCTTGCCAGGCATAGGGCGGGTCGTGACGCCAGCGCACCGTTTTCTCGCACTCGGCGGCCCACGCGGGTGACACGATAGCCATCAACAGCACACAAAACATTACGATACCGGCAGCCACCGTGCATCGGTGCGTAGGCTGCAGGCTCTGCGTGCTGTCCGCCCGTTGTGCCCGCATCGTCACCTACAGGCGTGAAATGTCAGCGACGCGATTCATCAATCCGGCCAGTTGCGCCAGCAGCGCCAGTCGGTTACGGCGGATCATCGGTTCGTCGGCCATGACCATGACGCCATCGAAAAACGCATCGACCGCGCCGCGCAGGCCAGCCAGGGCTTTCAGCGCGCCTTCATAGTCGGCTGCCGCCAGGCGTGATTCGATTTCCGGGGTTTTCGCGGTGAGCTCGGCGAACAAGGCTTTCTCCGCCGCCTCCTGCATCAAGGCGAGGTCAGCCGTGCCGGTGCTGCCTTCCGCTTTTTTGAGCAGATTGACGATGCGTTTGTTCGCCGCGGCCAAGGCCTCGGCTTCGGGCAGGGCGGCAAAGGCTTTGACGGCGGCGAGCTTGGCCTGCACCTGATCGATGCGCGTGGGTGCCAGCGCCAGCACGGCATCGACGGCGTTTTGTTCATGGCCTTGCTCGCGCAGCAGGTGGCGCAGTCGCTCACGCAAAAAGTCAGTCGCTGTGGCACGGCGCTCGGGGGCGGCAACCGTCAATACGCCCGCGGCGAAGCCGGCTTCGGCATCCGCCAGCAGGGTGTCAAGGTCGAGTGGCAGCGGGGTTTCCATGAGTGTGCGCAAGACACCCAGCGCAGCGCGGCGTAGCGCGAACGGATCTTTGTCGCCGGTGGGGATTTGGCCGATGCCGAAGAAGCCGACGAGCGAATCGAGCCGTTCGGCCAGGGCCACGGCACAGGCGACATTGCCTTGCGGCAGCGTGTCACCGTTGAAGCGCGGGTGATAGTGGGCTTCGATGGCATCTGCCACGATGGCGGTTTCGCCGTCCGAGAGGGCGTAGTAGCGGCCCATGATGCCTTGCAGCTCGGGGAACTCGCCAACCATGTCGGACACCAGATCGGCCTTGGCCAAGAGCGCGGCGCGTTCGGCGGCGGCAACGTCGGCTTGCAAATGCGCGGCGATTTTGCCCGCGAGCTTGACCAGTCGCTGCACGCGTTCGCCTTGGCTGCCGAGTTTGTTGTGATAGACCACGCGGTCGAGTTTTTCCACGCGCTTGGCCAGCGGCGTTTTTTTGTCCGTCTCGAAAAAGAACTTGGCATCCGATAAGCGCGGGCGCACGACGCGGGCGTTGCCGGTCACGATGTTGGTCGGGTCGGCGACCTTCATGTTCGAGACAACGAGGAAGCGGTTGGTCAGCTTGCCTGCGGCATCCATCAGCGGGAAGTATTTCTGGTTCGCCTTCATGGTCAGAATCAGGCATTCCTGCGGCACGGCAAGGAACTCGGCGTCGAACTCCGCTTCATAGACATTCGGGTGCTCGACCAGCGCGGTGACTTCATCGAGCAGTGAATCGTCCTTGAGCCATTCGAGGCCGCGCTTGGCGGCTGCGGCATCCAATTGCTGGCGGATGCTCTCGCGGCGCTGGGCGAAGCTGGCGATGACCTTGCCATGGCTTTCAAGCAGCTCCACGTACTTGTCGGCATGATTGATCTCGATAACGCCGACGCTCATGAAACGATGGCCACGGGTGACGTTGCGGCTTTCCAGTCCCAGTACGTTACCGGGGACGATGCGGTTGCCATGCAACAGCATCAAGCCATGCACCGGGCGAACAAATTGCACTTCGCTGGAACCCCAGCGCATGAGCTTGGCGACAGGGAGTTTTTTCAGCGCGGCTTCAACAAAGCCGGCGAGTTGCACGTCTATGCGTTCGCCAGCCTTTTGCTGGCGTGCGACGAAATACTCCGCCTTGCCATCGTTGAGCTTTTCCAGTTGCGCAAATTCCACACCGGCGGAGCGCATGAAGCCTTCCAACGCTTTGGTCGGTTTGCCCTCGGCATCCACGCCAGAACTCACGGCAGGGCCTTTCTTCTCGATAACGCGATCCGGCTGCATTTCACGGCAGGCGGCAAAGCGCACAGCCAAACGGCGCGGCGTGGCAAACCATTCGCCGGCATTGTCGGCGGCAATAAATCCGGCCTCGCCGAGCGCTTTGTGCAGCGACTCGTGGAACGACAGTCCCAGCTTGGCCAGCGATTTCGGGGGGAGCTCTTCGGTGAGCAGTTCAATCAATAAGGTGGCGTTCATGTTAATTGCTTCCCCCGGTGGTTTTTTGGCACATCGGGAAGCCCAATCGTTCGCGGGAATCGTAATAGGCCTGAGCCACTTCGCGCGCCAGCGCACGCACGCGGCCAATGTAGGCGGCGCGCTCGGTGACAGAGATGGCGCCACGGGCGTCAAGCAGGTTGAAGCTGTGTGAGGCTTTCATGACCATCTCGAAACCGGGCAGCGGCAGACCAAGGCCCATCAGGCGCTTGGCTTCCGATTCGAATTTGCCGAACTGGGCAAACAGCCATTCAACGTCCGAGTGCTCGAAGTTGTATTTGGATTGCTCGACTTCGTTCTGGTGATACACATCGCCATAGGTAATGCCAGGCGCCCAGACGAGATCAAAAATATTCTCGACGCCTTGCAGATACATGGCCAGACGCTCGATACCGTAGGTGATTTCGCCCAGTACCGGACGGCACGCGAGCGAGCCGACTTCCTGGAAATAGGTGAACTGCGTCACTTCCATGCCGTCGAGCCAGACCTCCCAGCCCAGACCCCAAGCGCCAAGTGTGGGGGATTCCCAGTCGTCCTCGACAAAGCGAATGTCGTGCTCCGAGGTATTTATGCCGAGAGCGCGCAGGCTGTCGAGATACAGTTCCTGAATGTTCGGCGGCGAGGGTTTGAGCACCACCTGGTACTGATAGTAGTGCTGCAGGCGGTTCGGGTTTTCGCCGTAGCGGCCGTCTTTCGGGCGGCGGCTGGGTTGCACGTAAGCAGCTTTCCACGGCTCGGGGCCAATGGCGCGCAAGAAAGTCGCGGTGTGGAAGGTTCCTGCACCGACTTCAATGTCGTAGGGTTGAAGCAGGGCGCAACCTTGCTGATTCCAGAAGTTCTGCAAACGCAGAATCACTTCCTGAAATGTGGGTTTGCTGGATGAGGATTGAGGCATGATGATTTCCGCGAGCAGTTCTCGTGACGGGAGAAGTTTTCCCCAACGGCAGTGGAGTGGGGAAAGGGCGGAATTGTAGCAATCTCGGGGACGTAGATCGCCCTCAGCGTCGCATTCATGAAAAAGGGCTTAGTCTTGCGACTAAGCCCTTTTAAATACTGGTGGGGCGGCCGAGATTCGAACTCGGGACCAACGGATTAAAAGTCCGCTGCTCTACCGGCTGAGCTACCGCCCCTCAAACAGAAGCTGCGCATGTTAGCGAGTGGATTCCAGCCTGTCAAACCCTCCTACTGCAAATTTTTTCGACTTGTCTTTCTGCTTGTCTCATGAGCGTTGGTGTTGAGCCTGCGCAGCGGGTGCTCATCGATCCCTTGTGTGAGGTGCCAGACGGTGCCCGCGGGGAGTTGTTGGGCGGCCCGCCGCGCCTCGTCTTGTGTGGCAAATTCGCCAAAACAGCAGGCGCCAGAGCCACTCATGCGCGCTGGACCATGCTGACGCAGTGTGGCCAGCGTTTGCGCGACGGCCGGATAAAGCCGGCAAGCAGGCGCTTCCATATCGTTGTGCCCAAAGCCGGCGTGCCACTGTGCCGGCGTAATGGTGGGGGTGTTACGACAGAGGTCGTCGGCGCGGAAAATTTCTGGTGTGGGCACGCTGACGGGCGGTATCACGAGCAGGTACCACGCCGCCGGCGGGCTGACATCGTCAAACTGTTCACCGATGCCTTGTGCAAAGGCGCTGTGGCCGTGAATGAAAATAGGTACGTCGGCGCCGAGTGTTAGCCCAAGCGCTTGCAAGGCCTCGCTAGGAAGCCCGGTCTGCCAGAGATGATTCAGCGCCATTAGCGTGGTGGCGGCGTCGGAACTGCCTCCACCCAGCCCGCCGCCCATCGGCAGCCGTTTCTGCAGCGTAATGGTCACCCCTTGCGTGGTGCCGGTTTCGCGCCGCAGGAGTTCAGCGGCGCGCAGAATGAGATCCTGCTCTGGCGGGACGCCCGGCAGGGGCGTGGCGTGGACGATGGCGCCATCGTCGCGCGGGGAGAAATGCACGTCGTCATGAATGTCGAGGAAACGAAACACCGTTTGCAGCAGGTGATAGCCATCAGCGCGCCGACCGACGATGTGCAGAAATAAATTGATTTTGGCTGGTGCCGGCCAGAGACGTTGCCAGTCATTCATGGTTGTACGGGTCGCGGGTATCGATGACGAGTCGCAGCGACACATCGCCACGGCTGGCGGCGAGTGTGCGAGGAAGGTAGATCGACTGGGCTTCAGGACCGACGGTTGCGTCAGCGTGCTCGATCATCACGGCCCAGCCTTGGCTGAGGCCCTGCCATTCACGGTGTGCGCCGCGCAACCATTCGGGCAGTTCGTCCAGGGGCAGTTCTGCGTCAAAGACGGCGCTGGCAAGCTCTGACAGGTTTGGCCGTTCAAGTGTCCGACCATCGGCCAGTTGCAGGCGCGCGCCACTGGCATCACGCGTGATGCGCGCGATGCCTTGGCCAAATGGCGTGGTGAGCAACAAGGCGTCGCCGCTCGGGCTGCGCTGCCAGGAAAAACGCAGGTGATCGACGCGCTGCCCCTGTCGAATCATGGCGCGTCCACTCAGGCTGAAACGCTCTACGGCGGGGCCAAGCGCAACTGTATTGGGCAAGGGCGATGCGTCAGGTAAATCCGTCAGGCTCGCGCAGGCACTGATTAGCAGACTGCCGCCCAACACGCAGGTCGCGCACAAGCCCCGCAAAAACTTCTGGTGCATGGGCTACTGGCCGAAGCGTTTCATGGTCGACAGCAGGTCGCTATTGCCCGGATTTGCTTTGTCTGCGGCGTGCCAAACGGCCTTAGCGTCCTCGTGCTTGCCCTGCACCCACAGTACCTCTCCGATGTGGGCGGCAATTTCTGGCTCAGCACGAATGGCATAGGCGCGTTTGAGGTATTCCAGCGCTTCCGGCAGTTTGCCTTGACGGAAAAGCAGCCAGCCCTTGCTATCGAGAATGTAGTAATCGTTTGGAGACAGGGTGAGCGCCTTGTCGATCAGGCGCTCGGCTTCCTGAAGGTGCATGTTGCGCTCAGCCAGCGAGTAGCCCAGCGCGTTGTAGCCTTGGGCCGAGTCGGGGCGGATCTCGATAAGGCGGCGGAAACGCTGCTCCATGAGCGCGGTGTCGCCCAGGCGCTCCGCTGCCAGGCCCGACTCGTAGAGTAGGTCGGGGTGATCCGGGTGCGCGTGCAAACCTTGGTTGAGCAGGCTCTGCATGTCGGCGAGTGTGCCGCGTTCGCGTAGCAGCTGCGCTTCAATGATGAACAGCCGCGGGCTCTCGGCCGGCTCTTGCTGGCGGGCATGGTGCAACCACTCACGCGCTTCGGCGACTTGACCACGTTCTGCCAGCAGTTGCACTCCGCGCAGGATTGCGGGCAGGCGCTGCTCGTCATCATTGACTTCGCGATACCACTGCACGGCATCGTCTGGCCGGTTGCCAGCTTCTGCGAGTTGTCCAAGGTAGTAACGTGCTGCGTCGGCACGTGCCTGATTGAGCCCGGCCACTTTTTTCAGTTGTACTTCGGCTTCGCCAAGATTGTTCAGCTGCAAGGCCAGAACGCCGACGGCGTACGTAATCTCGGCATTGTCGGGTTGTGCGTCGCTCAAGGTGCGGAATTCGCGCTGCGCTTCGTCGTAGCGCTTTTCTCCCACCAGGGCACGGGCGTAGGCAAGGCGTAAGTCCTGCGCCTGGGCGTGCTCACGCAAATAGCGACTGGCGAAGTCCGTGGCGCTGGCGCCGGCAGGTAGCTGCTGAAATTTGAATAGCGCCGCCATTTCCCATGCGGGGCGAAGTGCCAGTGCCTGGTCGATTTCAGCCATGGCTCGCAAACCATCTTTGGCATTGGCTGCGGCTTGGGCGCGTACAAAACGTGCTTCAGGAATGTTCAGGTAGGGCACGGTCACGCGGTCAACCAACTGCATGACGGCGGTCTTATCGGTATAACGGGCGAGCACCCGGTTCAGGCGCAGCAGTGCAGTGCTTATTCCAGTACCGGCATTGGCGAGGTCGCGTTCCAGCGTGGCCGCGAGGTCGTCACTGCGTTGGGTGGCGACAAATAAATTCGCCAGCATCTGATTGGCTGCGGGGTCCTCGGGTTGTAGCGTGTTCCACAGTTTTGCCGCTTCAATGGCCAACTCGTACTGCCGCGAGTGCAGGCCAATTTCGGCACTGCGCTTGGCGACGCGCACATCGCGCGTTGTACGCGCCAGGTCAAGATAGGCTTGCATGGCTAGCGGATACTGGCCGCGTTGCGTGGCAATCTCGGCGAGCAGAAACTGGTAAAGAATTTGTGGGGTGAGTTCCTGGGCGGTGCTAGGGAGAGCGTCCTGGCTTGCCTGGGCTTGAATTGGTACTTCCTCTTTAGCGTGAGCGGGTGCCGTTATGCCGGCGGCAGCGGCAATCACTGTGGCGGTAATGAGCGCGGAGCGTAAAGCGGGGCGGAACGTAAAGGGCAAGCGGCGGCGACGGGACATTGTGGTGATCTTGAGCGGGGAGATGGGCCGGCAGTAGTCCTGCTTGACTAATTTGACTAATGGGCCCCACTAGAATGCGGCCATGTTAGCAGTTTCATGAACCGCGTCGGAGCGAGCCCATGCCTGAGTTGCCCGAAGTTGAAGTTACCCGCCAAGGTATTGCTCCCAGCATCACGGGGCGCCGTATCACAGCGACTGAGTTTCGCTGCCAGGCCTTGCGCTATCCCTTGCCTTTTGAGGCCCAGCAAAGCTTCGTCGGCCAGGTCGTGCATGCGGTGGAGCGTCGTGGCAAATATCTGATTTTGCGCTGCGATTACGGATATTTTTTGCTTCATCTGGGCATGTCCGGCAGTTTGCGTTTGGTAGCGCCAACGCAGGCGCTGGAAAAGCACGATCACGTTGATTTTTGCTTCGCCAGCGTGAGTGCGCGCGCGAACGGTAAAGCCGATGACCGAGCCGACATCGTGTTGCGCTTACGCGATCCGCGTCGCTTTGGTGCGGTGCTCTGGATTGCCGGCGGTGAGGAGGCGCTGATGGCACATCCCTTGATGACCGTCTTGGGTATCGAGCCGCTGAGTGAGTTGTTCACACCGGAGTGGCTGAAGGCGGCGCTTGCCGGTATCAAGGCGCCGATCAAGCCTGCTTTGATGGATAGCCATCGCGTTGTCGGTATCGGTAATATTTATGCGTCGGAGAGTTTGTTTCGCGCCGGTATAGATCCGCGTACGCCAGCCGGGTCTATTTCATTAGCGCGCCTGAAACGGCTCGTGCCAGAGATCCAGGCGACCCTGACGCGCGCGATTGCTGTGGGCGGTAGCAGTCTGCGTGATTTCATCCACTCGGATGGCAGCTCCGGATATTTTCAGCAGGAATATTTCGTTTATGGGCGCACCGGCGAGTTATGTCGCCGGTGCGCTACAGCCATTCGTGAGTTGCGCCAGAGCAATCGCGCCAGTTTTTACTGCCCGAAATGCCAGCGCTGAGTGGCTGAGTGGCTGAGTGGGGGAGCTGAGTTAGCTTGCCGAGTTACTTCGCCGTCAGCGTCAGGAATTTGCTCATCAGCATATCCTTGGTCTCGACATTGTCCGGGTCATTGGGGATGCAATCAACCGGGCAGACTTCGCGACACTGCGGGGTATCGAAATGGCCCACACACTCGGTACATTTGTTCGGGTCAATGAGGTAAATCTCATCGCCTTGCGAAATGGCGTTGTTGGGGCATTCGGGCTCACAGACATCGCAGTTGATGCACTCGTCGGTGATGATCAGTGACATGACAAACCTTTCTGATTACTACGGTGGATTAAAAAGCGGGGGGCAGCTGCCATTAGCTTCGTTCGCGCAGGCGCTTGGTCAAGCGCTCCTGCACGGCTGGATGAACAAACTGGGTGACGTCGCCACCAAAGTTGGCGATTTCACGCACCATGGTGGCTGAGACGAACATGTATTGCTCGCCGGGCGTCAGGAAAACCGTTTCAACGGTGGGGTAGAGTTTGCGATTCATGCCCGCCATCTGGAATTCGTATTCAAAGTCGGAGGCGGCGCGCAGCCCGCGCAGAATAACTTTGGCACCTTGCTGATTGACGAAGTCCATGAGCAGGCAGTCAAAGCCATGAACTTCAACGTTTGGGTAGGGGGCGAGCACTTCTCGGGCGATCTCGATGCGTTCGGTCAGCGAGAACAGCGGTTTTTTGCCGCGGCTTTCGGCGATGCCGATCACGACACGGCTGAACAGGCCGGCGGCACGGCGTGCGAGGTCTTCATGCCCGCGTGTGAGCGGATCAAACGTCCCCGGATAAATGGCGATACCGTTGCTCATGGCTGCTCCAGCAGATGAAAAAATACTTGTCCAGCGCGCCCGCTTTTCACCACTTGCCAATCACCCAGTTCGGTCAGCGGAAATTCCGCTTCCACGTAGAGGCGGGCGTTCGGCTTAGCCAGCAGAGCAAGTCGTGGCGCAATCTTTTCCAGAAGATTCTGTCGATACGGCGGATCAAGAAACAGCAAATCGACAGGCGCTGGAGGCGTGAAGTTTAGCGCATCGGCACAGCGGACCTGCATTTGCGGCGATTTGGCCATGGTCGAGTCAGGGACAAAGAGTGTCAGTTGCTGTGACAAGCTGGCAGCAATTTTGCGCTCGCGTTCGATAAATAGCACCGAGTCGGCACCGCGCGATGCGGCCTCCATACCCAAGATGCCGCTGCCGGCGAACAGGTCAAGACAGGATAAGCCCTGAAGTTTTTGTCCCAGCCAGTTGAACAGGGTTTCGCGCACCCGATCCGGTGTCGGACGCAGGCCCTCTGCTTCGGCAACCGGCAGCAGGCGGCTACGCCAGTGGCCGCCAGTAATGCGAACCTTACTGGCCATTTTTACTATCTGCGCTATCACCGGGATTGTCGCTTTGGGCATCGTCACCGTCATCGCCCGCGACGATAACGGTAACGAGGTGCTCTGGCCGTACATGCCGGCTAAATGCGGCCTTCACCTGCTCCGCGCTGACCGCGGCAACGCGCCCGGGGAAGTCATCAAGATAGCTCAGCGGCAGACCAAAAAAGCCAATCACCGAAAGATAGCCGAGTTGCTTGGCGTTGCTGTCCAAGCCGAGTGCCATACCGTCAATAAGGTTCTTTTTTGCCGCGGCCAGTTCGCTTGCGCTGGGGCCGGTGCGCATAAATTCGGTGAGTACTTCGTTGACCAGCGCGAGCGCTTGCTTGCCTTGATCGCGTTTGGTTTGCAGGCTGATCTCGAAGGGCCCGGCTTGCTTGCGTGGTGAAAAATGTGAGCTGACGCTATAGGCATAGCCGCGCTTTTCGCGCACTTCTTTCATCAGGCGCGAGACAAAACCGCCGCCGCCGAGGGAATAGTTGCCGACCAGCAGCGGAATGTAGTCAGGGTTGCCGCGTTCAACGGCGGGCATGCCGAGTGTGATGTGGCTTTGCGTCGCCGGGTGGGCTACGCGGATGATTTGTGCCGCGGGTAAATTGACGAGGGGTAAATTGATCGCAGGTAAGGCAGTAGCTTCGCTATTGTCGCCGGCACGCGGTAAATCGGCAGTGAGGCGCTGCGCGATGGCTTCAGCTTCGTCGCGCGATACGGCGCCGATGATGGCCACTGAGGCCAGCCGCGCTTGATAGCGGCTACGATAAAAGGCGACCAGATCATCGCGTTCTACGCTGGCGACACTCTCGACAGTGGGGCTTACGCCATAAGGGTGGTTAGGGTAGATGGCGGCGGCAAAGCGCTTGCTGCCAATGGCTTCCGGACGGGTGTCGGCATCGCGTAGTGCGGCGATGCTGCGGCCCTTTTCGCGGGCAAGAATGTCTGCCGGAAAATTGGGTGATGACAGTACGGTGTGCATCAACTCAAGTGCGGCATCGCGCTCTTTGATGCTGGTGAGGGTGCGCAAGCGCAGGCTGGCCCGATCGACGTCGGCGCCACCGCTCAGTTGTGCGCCGGTATCGACCAGCCGTTCGGCAATCTGTTCTTCGGTCAGGTTGCCGGCGCCTGCATCGAGCAGGCCGTAGGTCAGCCCGGCAACACCGGCTTTGCCGGCTGGCGCGTACAGACCGCCGGCGGCAAAATCAATTTGCACATCCAGAATGGGCAGCGACCGGGCTTCGACGAAGTAGACGCGGGCGCCGGATGGCGCGACCCAGTGCTGGATGCTCATGCCGGCCTGGCTGTGAAGGGCCGTCGCGGCCAGGAGCAGGCCAGTGAGCAGGCGAGTGATGTGAACTATGCGATCTATGTTGCTACTGCGGGCAATGTTGTCCATGGTGAGCCTCCTGGCTTACTGGTGCGAAAACGCCGGACGGCGCAGCAGTGGTTTGTCGTTCGGGTCAATGGCTTGGGGATCGAGCGTGGCGACCGTGAGCGTGTCGTCGCCGAAATATTTCCTGGCTACCGCCTGAACTTCTTCGGGGCTAACTTGTTTGAGTTTTTCCAGCATGCGGTCGCCGTCGCTGTGCCGGAAGCCAGTGGCTTCCAGCTGGCCAATTTCCATGGCTTGTGCCATCAGCGAGTCACGTTTATAGGTCTGCGCAGCAATCGCTTGCACCTTGATGCGCGCCAGCTCCTCGGCAGTGATGCCGTCGTCCTGAATGCGCCGGATAGCACCACGCAAGGCCACTTCCAGCTCGGTGATGGAATGGCCGTCGGCAGGTTGGCCATCGAGCACAAAGAGGCTGTCGCCGCGCACGGAGGCGTCATAGCCGGCGCCGGCACTTTGTGCGATGCGTGCTTCGCGTACCAGTTCACGCCCGAGCCGCGCAGCGGGGTGGCCGTCGAGAACGGCGGCGAGCATTTCCAGCGCGTAGGGTTCGCTATCTTTTTCTACATCGCGCAAGGCTGGCACCTTCCAGGCCATCATCAGGTAGGGCATTTTGGCGGGAGCTTTGACGTTGACTCGGCGCGTACCTTCCTGTTTCGGCTCTTCGAGCACGCGGCGACGCGCTACGTTCATCGGCTCCATGGGTTTATAGGCGCCGTAATATTTTTGCGCCAAGGCAAAGACGTCTTGATGCCTGACATCACCGACCACTACGATATAGGCATTATTGGGCGCGTACCACTGCTGGTACCAGTCGCGCGCGTCCTGCCAGCGCATGGCCAGCAAATCGCTCATCCAGCCGATGACGGGGCGGCGGTAGGGGTGCACCATAAAGGCCGTGGCTTCAAGTGCTTCGTGCGTTTTGGCTTCCGGATTGTCCTCGGTACGCCAGCGGCGCTCCTCCATGACCACTTTGATTTCGGCGGCAAACTCCTTGGGGTCGAAGCGCAAGTTGCGCATACGGTCGGCTTCGAGGCGCATCATTTCCGGTAAAGCCCGTGAAGGCACGATCTGGAAGTAAGCGGTATAGTCGCTGCTGGTGAAGGCATTGTCGCGACCGCCGGCTGCGGCAACACGCTTATTGAACTCGCCCGATTTCAGCGTTTTGGTGCCTTTGAACATCAGGTGTTCGAGGACATGGGCAACGCCAGTGACACCGTCGTTTTCGTCCATGGCGCCGATGCGATACCAAACCATATGCACGGCGGTGGGCGCCCGGTGGTCTTCCTTGACGATGACGCGCAGGCCATTGGCCAGCCGGGTTTCATAGGTTTGCGCTGTGTTGTCGGCAGCAAAAGTCAGCTGCTGTGGGACGGCGCAACAGAGCGCGAGTGCGACGATACGCAATGATTGCATGGGCAGATTCCAGAAAGAGCGTGCCAGAACAGGGTGAGGGCGGTAGAGAGGGTCTGGTAGACTTGCCCTCCCCGCGCATCAGGCGCGCATCATAACGCGGTGCAAACCGCTCACTGACATCGCAACAATGGGTTTCAATCTCCCTGAAAATACCCCTGCCGCTCCTGCGGATACGGCAAGCGCCGAAACCGGTGACTGGCGCTCACGCCTGAAAAAAACGCTCAATACGCCGGTCTCGGAACTTTTCTCTAGTAGCGGCGAGAAGGGGGGCGAAAAGGGTGCCGACAAAGCACCCGCGAGCGAAACGGTCGCCGACCTTAAGCCCCAGCCTGCTGTTGACTGGCGCACCAAGCTTAAGGCGGGCCTTGCCAAGACACGTGCGACGCTGAATACGCCGGTTACCGAACTCTTTAGTCGTGCCAAGATCGACGCCGAGTTGCTGGATGATCTGGAGTCGGCGCTGCTCATGGCCGATTGTGGCGTCGATGCTACGCAATGGCTGATTGATGACCTCAAAGCGCAGGTTAAGCGCGAGCGTATTGAAGCGCCCTCGGCCTTGCGTGGCAGCTTGAGCCGTTCTCTGGTGCAGCTGCTCAAGCCGCTGGAGCAGCCTCTGGATGCCTCGACACATACCCCTTTCGTGATCATGATTGCGGGGGTCAATGGTGCCGGTAAAACCACGTCCATTGGCAAGTTGGCCAAGCATTTTCAGTCACAAGGCAAGAAGGTCTTGCTGGCGGCGGGCGATACCTTCCGTGCGGCAGCGCGTGAGCAGCTCATGGCCTGGGGCGAACGCAATGGCGTCAGTGTCATCGCGCAGGAGTCGGGCGATCCGGCAGCTGTGGTGTTTGACGCCATGAATGCGGCCCGCGCACGCGGCATAGATGTAGTGCTCGCGGATACCGCCGGCCGCCTGCCCACGCAGCTGCACCTGATGGAAGAGATTGCCAAGATCCGGCGCGTGATTCAGAAATCGGATGCGACGGCACCGCACGAAGTATTGCTGGTGCTGGATGCCACGATTGGCCAGAACGCTGTGGCGCAGGTAAAGGCCTTTGATAAGTCGATAGGCGTTACCGGTTTGGTGGTGACCAAACTCGATGGTACGGCCAAGGGGGGCGTGTTGGCGGCCATTGCCCGGCAGTGCCCGAAGCCGGTGCGCTTCATCGGTGTGGGCGAAGGGATTGACGACTTGCAAGCCTTTCGCGCCGAGGAGTTTGTCGAGGCCATCTTCGGTGTTGATGCGGGCACTCCGCCCTCTGCCTGATGCCCTGCATGATTCGTTTTGATCGGGTGGCCAAGCGCTATCCGCCCGGTATCGATGCCCTGCGTAATATCAGCTTCGAGGTCAATGAAGGCGAGTTGGTCGTTGTCTCGGGGCACTCCGGCGCGGGCAAGTCCACCTTGCTCAAACTCATCGCGGCCATCGAAAAACCCAGTGCTGGCGCCGTACTGGTGGGTGGCCAGAATGTCGGCTCGCTCAAGTCGCAAGCCATCCCGTTTTTGCGTCGCAATCTGGGGCTGGTTTTCCAGGATCAAAAGCTGCTGTTTGATCGCAGTGCCTTTGATAACGTGATGCTGCCGCTCTCCATCGCGGGCTTTCCGCCCAAGGACGCCGCGCAGCGTGTGCGTGCCGCGCTGGACAAGGTGGGCTTGCTTGATTGTGCCCAGAGTCTGCCCATCGCCTTGTCCGGCGGCGAGCAGCAGCGGCTGGCGATTGCCCGTGCTGTGGTCAATCGCCCGAACATTCTGCTGGTGGACGAGCCGACAGCGCATCTGGACGTTGATACCGCTGCCGATGTGGCAAGGATCTTCCGCGAGTTTCATCGCGTTGGCGTGACCATTTTGATCACCACCTACGACAAAACCTTGTTCCCCACCGCGCGCCGTGTCGTGCTTGATCATGGCAGCCTAAAGTCATGATTTGGTTGCATCATCACTGGATGGCGTTTTTGCTGGCGCTACAGCGTTTGCGCGCAGCGCCCCTGAACACGGTGTTGTCGGTATTGGCCATAGGCGTGGCGCTGGCGCTGCCTGCTGGGGGGCAATTATTGATCGATAACAGCGTGCAGTTCGCGCGCAATGCCGCACCCGCGCCGCAGATTTCGATTTATCTGCGCATGGAGGCAGAGGATGCCGGGGTCAAGCAGATCACCAGCAAACTGGCGAATCACGCCGCGGTTTTGCGCAGCGATTTTCTTTCCCGTGAAGCGACCCTGGCGCGCTTCAAAGCCTCCGAAGGCTTGCGTGACGTGATTGATGTGCTGCCGAAAAATCCTTTTCCTCACGCCTTCGTGATTACGCCGCGTGACGATACCCCGGCGGCAATGGATGAACTGGCTAGTGAGCTGCGCAGTTGGCCCGGCATTGATCATGTGCAGTTGGACTCGGACTGGATTCGCCGGCTTGATGCCCTGTTGCGTTTTGCCCGCTCAGCCGTGCTGGCTCTGGCACTCATGCTGGGCGTTGGCCTGGTGACGATCACCTTCAATATCACCCGTTTGCAGGTGCTGACTCAGCGCGAGGAAATCACCGTGAGCGAGTTGCTGGGCGCCACGCCCAGCTTTATTCGCCGGCCGTTTCTGTATTTCGGCTCGGTGCTGGGTGTCTTGGGTGGCGCCCTGGCATGGCTGATGGTATTTGTCGGTGAGCGCTGGTTGCGCGGCCCCTTGCAGGAAATTGCCGAGTTGTATGGCTTAGCCTTCCAGATTGTCGGTTTGGGGGCTATGGAGTCGCGGTTTCTGTTGCTCCTGGCGGGCGTGCTGGGCGGGTTGGGGACGGCATTATCCCTCCGGCAGTATTTGCGCTAACCCGCATTCACGGGTTTGCGTGTAATTGTGATTGACAGCGCGCGCTAAATCTTGGAAACTGCGCGTCCTTTCGGGGCTGCATCGGGATCACCGGCACAGTCTTCGAGTTGGGGAGTCGCCAAGCTGGTTAAGGCACCGGATTTTGATTCCGGCATGCGAAGGTTCGAATCCTTCCTCCCCAGCCAGAACACTCGCGGGCAGGCCTGAACAAGACTCGGGTCTGCCCTCTTCGTTTTAACGCGAATCGCACGAACATAGGCCCGGCGCCCATGGCATACGACAGCCTGATGGTCTTCACCGGCAACGCCAATCCCAAGCTGGCGGCCGATGTCGTGCGTCGCCTCAACATCTCGCTCGGGCGCGCCGCCGTCGGCCGCTTCTCCGACGGCGAGACCAGCGTCGAGATCCTCGAGAACGTGCGCGGCAAGGATGTCTTCATCCTGCAGCCGACCTGCGCGCCGACCAACGACAACCTGATGGAACTGATCGTGATGGCC
>CAZFSH010000017.1:12498-18394 GCA_964521935.1 uncultured Propionivibrio sp. | reverse complement strand
GACATCACTTACCGTGCCGGGCATCCGTTACGTGATTGATTCCGGGTTGGCGCGGGTCAAGCGCTACTCGCACCGCACCAAGGTCGAGCAATTGCAGGTTGAGCCCATCGCGCAGGCGGCCGCCAATCAGCGCGCCGGTCGCTGCGGGCGCGTGTCGTCGGGCATCTGTTTCCGGCTCTACAGCGAGGACGATTTCGCCAAGCGTTTGCCCTATACCGAGCCGGAGATTTTGCGTTCCTCGCTGGCCGGTGTGATCCTGCGCATGAAGTCGCTCAAGTTGGGCGATGTGGAAGATTTCCCCTTCCTCGAAGCGCCGCTGCCGCGCATGATTGCCGACGGTTATCAACTGCTCGCCGAACTCGGCGCGATGGACGAGACGACTAAGCAGCTGACCAAGGTGGGTGTTGAACTGGCCAAGCTGCCGCTGGACCCGAAAATTGGCCGCATGATTCTGGCCGCACGCGAACACAATGCGCTGAAAGAAGTACTCGTGATCGCCGCCGCGCTGGGCACGCAAGACCCGCGTGAGCGTCCGCAAGAACGCCAAGCCGCGGCCGATCAGGCCCATGCGCGCTGGAAAGATGAAAAGTCGGAGTTCTTGAGCTACTTGAAGCTCTGGGATGCCGCCGATGAGGTGTGGAAGCACGAGTCAAGTAACAAGCAGCGCCAGTGGTGCAAAAGCAACTTCATCAGTTGGCTGCGTCTGCGCGAATGGCGCGATGTGCATGGCCAGCTGATGACACTGTGCCACGAACACGGCTGGAAAGAAAATCAGCTGCCGGCGAGCTATGAAGCGACGCACAAGGCGCTGCTCACGGGCCTGCTCGGTCACATTGGCTTGATCAACGAAGAAGATAAAAATTACTTCGGCGCGCGCGGCATCAAGTTTTTTATCCACCCCGGTTCCACGCTGGTCAAAAAAGCCGGGCGCTGGATGGTGGCGGCGGAGTTGGTCGATACCTCGCGCCTGTTCGCCCGTTGTGTGGCCAAGATCGAGCCAGTGTGGCTGGAGCAGGTGGGCGAGCATTTGCTGCGCCGGCATGTGTTCGAGCCGCACTGGGAAAAGGGAGCCGGACAAGTCGTGGCGTGGGAGCGGGTGACGCTGCATGGCCTGACCCTGCACGCCAAACGGCGCGTGCATTACGGGCCGATGTCGCCACAGGAGGCGCGCGGCATTCTGATTCGTGGTGCGCTGGTCAATGGTGATGTCGGGGAGGACTGGCTGAAGAAATGGCGCTTCCTGCAGCACAATCTCAAGCTGAAAGGCGAGATCGAAAAACTGGAACACAAGTCGCGCCGGCCCGATGTGCTGGTCGATGACGAACTGGTCGCGGCTTTTTATGAAGACAAAGTGCCGGCACAGATTTATTCGCTCGCCGCGTTTGATAAGTGGCGGCGCGACGCCGAACTGGCCGACCCGAAGTTGCTCTTTCTGGAGAAAGACCAGCTCATGCGCCACGAGGCGGCGGGGATCACGACGGACACCTTTCCGCCGGCACTGGAGCATCTCAATCAGCAGTTCAAACTCAGCTACCACCACGATCCCGGCGCTTCGGATGATGGCGTCACCCTGAGCGTGCCGATTGCGGCGCTCAATCAGGTGCCGGCAACGCGCGTCGAATGGCTGGTGCCCGGTCTGCTCAAGGAAAAGGTCATCGCGTTGGTGAAAACGCTGCCGCAAAAATTCCGCCATCGCCTGCAGCCGATTGACGAGTTTGCCGAGCATTTTTGCGATGCCGAGTGGCCGCACGAGCAGCCTTTGGTGCGAGTGCTGACCGGGGCGGTGGAAGATAAGGCGCAGCTGAAGCTGCCGCTCGATGCTTTCCGTCCTGGCGAACTGCGCCCGCACTTGTTCATGAACTTTCGCTTGCTTGACGAGCATGGCGGCACGCTGGCGATGTCGCGCAATCTGTCGGAATTGCGCAGCCAGTTCGCCGAGCGCGCCGCACAGGCGTTTTCCCATGCCGAAGTGAGCTTGCCCACGGCGGCGGCAAAAGTCAGTTCCTGTGAGACGGCGCCCGTCATCAATGTGGAGCAGAAACATACCAGCTGGGCATTCGGCGAGCTGCCCGAACTGCTCGAAGTGACGGTTAATGGTCGTAGCATCGTGGGCTTCCCGGCCTTGATCGATGAAGGCGACAGTGTGCGTTTGGCGGCACTGGATACCGAAGAAAAGGCACAAGCCGAACATGCCAAAGGCTTGGCCAAACTGTTCGCGCTGCAATTGGCGACGCAAGTCAAAGCCATGGAAAAGCTGCCGGGCCTGCGCGATGTGGCGATGCAGTTCCTGAGTATGGGCACGGAGAAGGATCTGCGTGATGCCTTGATCCGCACGACGCTGGCACGCACCTGCCTGATGTCGCCTTTACCCGTGAATGAGGCTGAATTCAAAACGCGCGTTGATGCGGCGCGTGGCCGCGTGCTGTTGGTGGCGCAGGAGATTTTGCGTTTGATCGGCACCATCATTACCGAATACACCGGGCTGCAGAAAAAACTGGCGGGTATGCAGAAGGCGTTTCCGGCAACGTGCTCCGATATCAGCAGTCAGGTTCAGGCCTTGTTGCACAAGCACTTCATCACCGATACCGACTTTGAGCGTTTGCAGCATTTTCCGCGTTATCTGAAAGCGGCCAGTTTGCGTTTGGATAAAGTCCGCGCCGATGCGGCGCGCGATGCGCGATGGATGGCCGACTGGCAATCTCTGGGCAAACCGTGGGAGCGCGACTATCTCGCCGCGCAGAAAAGCGGGGGCGACGGCTTTCTGGAGGAGTTTCGCTGGCTGCTCGAAGAATTGCGCGTGATGCTGTTTGCCCAGGAGCTACGAACGCCATCGCCCGTGTCGGTGAAACGGTTGCAAAAAATGTGGGAGTCGCGGCAGCGGCATTAACGTGTTGCCGTGCGGTGCGACGCAAGCTTATCGTGGCGAGCACCTTGCCACAGGTATCATCATCAGAGAGGTAAGCCTGAGTTATGTCCTTTCCTATTATTTTTTCTGCCTTTGCCAAAGCCGGCCGCGATTTGTTAACGCCGAGCGTGCTGTGGCGCGCGCTGGTGCCGCCGCTAGTGTCCTTGTTGCTGTGGGTAACGTTGGCTGTCGTGTTCTGGCGTCGCGGCATCGCCTTGGTCGAACCATTGTTGCCCAGTTTGCCGTGGGCGGGTTGGGAATGGCTTGCGCAGTGGGCGGCGGGGTTCTTGTTGTTGCTGAGTTTTGCGGCCTTGTTTTATGTGACCACGCTGTTGATCGTCGCGGTTTTCCTCTTGCCCGGCTTGATTACGCTGATCGCTGCACGCGATTACCCAGACTTACAGCGTCACGGAGAAAATGTTTTCTGGGGTAGTTTGTGGGCAGGACTGTCGGCGACACTGATCTATGTGGTGGTCGTGCTGCTGACCTTGCCCTTGCTGCTGATTCCCGGCGTGGTTCTGGTCCTGCCCTTAGGCTTGAATGCCTGGGTGAGTCAGCGCACCTTTCGCTACGACGCGCTGGCCGAGCACGCCACCGCGAGTGAATTGCAACAGCTTGTGCGCCAGCATCGCGGCAGCTTTTTTGCCGCCGGCCTGGGGTGTGGCGTGCTGGCGTATGTGCCGATCCTTAACTTGGTGATACCGGTGTTCACCGCGCTGGTATTTGTTCATTTTGGTTTGCAGCGACTGCGCGAGTTACGCCAGCAGCAAGGAGTTCAACTATGACCGCCCCCTTTATTCCGCGTGGCGTTGGCGCCTTCATCATTGGCGATGAAATCATCCTTGGCAAGCGTCAGGACAAGCACTTGGCCACACTCATCGGCCTGCTGGCCAAACGCGGCATGACGCTGGATTGGACGATGTATCTGGGCGACAACCGCCAGCGCATGATTGAGGCCTTCGACAACAGCTTTGTCAGCGGTGATCTGGTGTTCTGCTTTGGCGGCATTGGGGTGACGCCCGATGACCACACTCGCCAAGCCTGCGCCAAAGCACTCGGGCGCCCCTTGGTCTTGCATCCGGAAGCCGAACTATTGATTCGCCAACGCATGGCCGAGATGAACTATGAGGCGACGCCAGAGCGTCTGGAGCTAGGCAGCTTCCCGCGTGGGGCAGCAATTATTCCGAACCCGTTTAACAAAATTCCCGGCTTCGCGATTCATCATCATTATTTTCTGCCCGGCTTTCCGCAGATGGCCTGGCCGATGGCTGAGTGGGTGTTGGACACGCACTTTGCGCATTGCTTTCACCGTTCGGTAACGGGCGAGGCGGCGATCTTGGTCTGGGAGGGTTTGGAGGGCACGCTGCTGGCGCTCATGCAGCGTATTGAAAGCGAGTTTTCCGGCCTGAAGGTGTTCAGCTTGCCCTTTCTCGGCTCGGAGACTGCCCCGCGGCATATCGAATTAGGTGTGCGTGGTGCGCCCGATCAGGTTGCCCCGGCCATGGCGCTGATGCGCCAGGAAGTGCTTGCCTTGGGTTACCGTTTTGACGAAAAATCGTAATCGGCTTTTGTAGCCCTATGGTGCCGACGATGGCCATAGGTCTGGCCGGTCAGTAAAGATGGCGCTACAGCCCAGTGAAAACAGGCGTTCAGCTTCGGCAAGGGTGTTAACGGTGTAACAGGCCCATGGCGTGGTGCCGAGTTGTTGTGCCGTGACGGCGGTGACATGGTTTGCCGCCAAGTGAATGGCACTCGCTTGCAGTCTTTGGGCATGGCTGGCCCAATCGGCCGGTAGCTGCTCAAACAGTAACGCGATGGGCAGGGCGGGTGCCAGCTGGCGCGCAGCGCTCAGTGCGCTCAGCGAAAATGAGGAAACAATACCTTTGCCGTTCCAGCCAGCCAGCAAGCGGCGCGCGACAGCTTCACCCGTCGCGACCTCATGCCCCGCTGCTGGCTTTATCTCGATGTTGGCCCATAAGCCAAGGCGGTCTAGCGCTGTCAGTGCTTCATCGAAGCTTGGTACCCGAGAGCCGGCAAACGCCTTGTGATGAGGCTTGCCGTTATCGCAGGCGCGAATTTGTTCAGCGGACAGTTGCGCAACCTTCCCCTGCCCGGTGGTAGTGCGTTCCAGCGTTTCGTCATGAATGAGCAAGGGCACGGCGTCTTGGCTCAGCATGACGTCAAACTCGACGCCGGCACAGCCAAGACGGGCGGCTATCTCCAAGCCTGCGAGCGAGTTTTCCGGCGCCAGCGCGCCACCGCAGCGGTGCGCAATGATGCGTGGATAGGAGGGGGTGGTGCTTAGCGCTTCCACGGGCTGACTTCCGGCATCGGTCCGGGGACGCTGATGCGGCTGACCGTGCGATCCAGTGCTTCTTTCGGTGCCCGGTCGGCGTTCCAGACTGGTTCCAGCTCTTCACCAAACACGGCGCGGAAGCGCTCACGCAGCAGGCTGGATTTGATGCGCGCCGCTTTCGGCTTTGCTGCGGTGAGACGTGTGCGGATCGCCGTCGCCAGTTTGGGCGGATAGTAGTCGGCTTGCAAGGCGTCTAACGCAGCGCTGGTCATGGGCAGAAAGCCACTGCGTTTGACCCACTGACGCTGGTTGTCGGTATCGAGCATGAAGCGGACAAAACGGGCAATCAACTGATCTTGCGCTGACGAAGTTCCGGCCAGCACCCATAAACCCAAACCATCAGGGAGCACATCGGCACCGCGCTCGCCATAAACGTCACCGTGATAGGGCAGGGCGGCAACGCGCACATCCATCCCGCTATCACGGATCGCTGGGTAGAGCGCTGAGGCGCTGGTCAGCATGGCGCAGTCGCCATTGAGAAAGCGAGAGTCCGCTTCACGCCCCGGACCAAAGTAGTGAAAGTAGCGCGCCTTTTGCCAGCTCGAAATCAAGGCCAGGTGTTTGACACTGATTTGCCCATTCGCCAGCACTTTCTCCAGCGTTGTCCCTTTGGCAACAAAAGGTTCGGCGGACTG
>CAZFSH010000017.1:5438-12398 GCA_964521935.1 uncultured Propionivibrio sp. | reverse complement strand
CGCGTACCAAAGAGGCTCATCGATTCCGTGGCATCAACCAGCGCCAGATTGGGTAGCGCGTGAGGAGCATGGGGGATATCCTCAGGCGCTACGGTTTCAAGCCGAATCAGGCCACGCCCCTTTTGCGTTTCATTAAATTTCAACACTAATTCAGCGAGTACCGCTGCGCCGCTACCACCAAGCCCATGCCGCAGCACTAATTCGGGTGGCTGCTTGTCAACTTTCACTGACTTGGCGGGTTTGGGGGCGGCCAGGATTGAGTTGGTGGCAATAAGCAATACTGCAGGCAGATAAACAACATGGGTGCGGAGCACGTGCAAAAAACGATTCACGGAACAGGCCTGAAGGAATAAATTGGAAGCAGCAGTTTAATCATGCCGTCATTTCTACGGGCGCATTGCGTATGATCGCCCGATTCAGCTGGAGAGAGTTTGTGTCGCTAGGTTCATCCCCCTCAACGGTATCGATCGTCGCCCATCGGCCCCAGTCATCGCGCGCGCGGACAATCGCAATAGCTATTTTGGCGGCCAATTTGCTGTTGATTTTTTTGTTTCCACCTTACGACTATCTCGCGCTCCAGCACGGCAATATTCCGACGTTTGAGGGGTTCCGTTTCTTTTTTTCTACCCACCCCAATCGCCATATCAATAGCAATTTTCTCTGGCTGGAAGTGATCGTTGTTTTGATCAATTTCTTCATCGCGCTGTTGCTGTTACGTGAGCGGCGCAGCGACCATCAGCACACCACTAATCGCGCGCAACGTTGGCTGCTCTCGGGTGTGGCGATCAATTTGTCCTTGTTGGTATTGTTTCCGCCGTTTGAAAACTTTACGGCGATTACCAAAGCCGCGTTACCGACGTTTGAAGGTTTCTTTTTCATTTTCGGCGATAACCAGCACCGCCAGATTGTCACAGCCATTCTCTATCTCGAGGTGGCGGTACTCCTGATCAATGCAGGCCTGCTCTGGCTGTATCTGAAGGACCGTCCGACGACACCGATCTCCGCTCAACGCATGGGCGAGTTGGCGCGCAGCTTGCAGTCTGTACAGAAACCGTAGTGTGTGGCTATAATCCAGCCCCTCCAACGCTGATGTAGCTCAGTTGGTAGAGCAACTGATTCGTAATCAGTAGGTCGCCAGTTCGATTCCGGCCATCAGCACCAGAAATACAAAAGCCGTTGAGCCGCAAGGTTCAGCGGCTTTTTCTTGCGCGGAGCTCTCATGAAAATTCACCAATTGCCCGATGGTGCTCGGTTTGAGTATGAAGGGGCAGAGTATGTCAAAACAGGCCCGATGTTTGCCGCGGGTAAAGATGGCCAGCGGCTAATTCCCAAGTACGCGGTTCTCAAGCCATTGGACAGCGTACCGGCAAGCACCGCTCCGCAGCGTGCGGACGCGGTTTCCCGGACGCGGGTGCTGGAAGCATTTGGTGCGTTTTATGACACCTGCTACGCGTGGGTTCCGCCGGAAAAACAGGGCGAAATGGCTGCTTGCCGAAACTTGTTTTTGACGCAGCTGGATTAGTGGTGTACCCGCAACATGTTTTTACGTACCGTCATAGTTCTGTCAAATCTACACAGTACGATGGTAGTCATGACATCAAGAGCACTAGAGATAATCGCTGAAGCCGACGATCTGTTGGCATCACCGGAGCTGATTGAGACAAAGCTCACGGCCGATGGCCGCCAACGGTTTCGCATCAAGGGTATTGCCATGGCGTGGGCTGCCTCGCTGGTAGAGGCGCGGCGTATTGCACAGATACTGACCAGGGCTGGCTACGGCGGCACTACTCAACGCGGGTGATCAGCTCTGGGTAGTGTTTGTGCTTACAGCCCTTTTGGTAGTGCGAATACGACACCTTCTGACGACTCACTCAAGTCAGTGGGCGCTTTGCCACCGAGACTTTCGAGTCGATCAATTACGCCTCTGACCAAAATATCTGGAGCTGAGGCTCCCGCTGTTACGCCGATGTGGGTAGCACCCTGCAAGAGCGTCGGGTCAATCTGGGAAGCATCATCGACGAGCTGCGCTGGGGTGCCGAGGTTTTCTGCCACTTCACGCAGGCGGTTTGAGTTTGAGCTATTTTTGGAGCCGACGACAAACATGACGCTGACCTTTGGTGCCAATTCTTTGACGGCGTCTTGACGGTTTTGGGTGGCGTAGCAAATATCGTCTTTTTTCGGCCCGACAATGTCGGGAAAGCGTGCACGCAGCGCGCTGATGATCTCGGTGGCGTCATCTACCGAGAGTGTGGTTTGCGTCACATAGGCGAGTTTTTGCGCGTTTGGCGCCGTGTCACAGCGACTGACTTTTAGCGTCGCCACATCGCTGACCGTTTCCACCAGATACATGCCACCATCGCTTTGGCCCATGGTGCCCTCAACTTCCGGGTGACCCTTGTGGCCAATCATGATGATTTCGTAGTCTTGCTTGCGCAGCCGGGCGACTTCAAGGTGAACCTTGGTCACTAAGGGGCAGGTCGCATCAAAGACATTCAGGCCGCGTTCAGCGGCGGCATTGCGTACTGATTGCGGTACGCCGTGGGCGCTGAAAATCAGTGTGGCACCGTCCGGTACTTCCGCCAGGTCCTCAATGAAGATCGCGCCTTTGGCTTTGAGGTCATCGACCACGTAGCGGTTATGCACCACTTCATGCCGCACATAGATCGGCGCGCCAAATTTGACCAGTGCTTTTTCGACGATGGCGATGGCGCGTTCTACGCCCGCACAAAAGCCGCGCGGATTGGCGAGCAGAATGTCCATGATGTCCCTCAGATAATGCCAATAATTTCGACGTCGAAGTGAATCGTGCGGCCGGCGAATGGGTGGTTGAAGTCGAGCAGCACGGTCTCGTTGTCGAGCTCGCGCACGCGGCCGGCGATCTTGCCACCGTGCGGCGCGCTAAGCTCCAAGACGCCGTGTAGTTCGGGCATGCTACCGATGGGCAAACCCTTGCGAGCAATGCGTTGCACCAGCTGCGGGTTGTGCTGACCATAGGCGGCGTCGGGTTCCAGGATGAAGCTGCATTTGTCGCCGGCTTTGAGGCCGAGCAGGCATTGCTCCAGGGGGGGCGCGAGCTCGCCACTGCCCATTTGGAAGGTGGATGGGTTGCCCTCGAAAGTGCTCATCAGCGTGATGTTGTCACTGGTGCCGACGCGGTAGCGTAGGGTGAGGAAGCTGCCTTCGGTGACGATGTCGTCGGCGACGGCTGTGTGTTCAGTCATGTGCGTGTCTCCCCGCGCGGAACTCATGCCAGAGCATCAGGCCGACACCGAGGCAAATTGCCGAGTCGGCAATATTGAAGGCTGGCCAGTGATATCCGGCCAGGTGGAAGTCGAGAAAGTCGACCACGGCATCAAAGCGCAGCCGGTCTATGACATTACCCAGTGCGCCGCCAATAATCAGCACCAACGCAAGCGGCAAAAGTTTTTCGTGCGCATGCTGCCAAAGCATGCGCATCAGCCACGCGCAGATGCCCAAGGCGAGCAGCACGAAAAACCATTTCTGCCAGCCACCGGCTTGCGCCAGAAAGCTGAACGCGGCGCCGCTATTGAATACCAGCACCAGATTGAAAAAGTCGGTGAGAGGGATGCCTTCGTGACGCTGAAATACCGATAGCACGGCGAGTTTCGTCGCCTGATCGAGGGCGATTACGCCACACGCCAGCGCCAGCCAGAGAAAAAAACGCCGCTTCATGCTGCCTCGCGAACCTCGCCCTCACCGAAGAGGTTTTCGGCGCAGCGTCCGCATAAATGCGGATGCTCTGCCGCGTGGACATGCTGGCCGACATCGGCACGGTAATGCCAGCAACGGCCACATTTGCTGTGTTCACTGGGCTGCACAATGATGGCTTCGGCGGCCGTGTCGGCGGCTTTGACTACGATGGCGTGCGAGCAGACGAGGACAAAGCGCAGGTCATTGCCCAGCGAGGCGAGTGCTTCATAACGAGCGCCTTCGGCACGAATTTCAACTTCCGCTTGCAGTGATGAGCCGATCTTGCCAGCCTCACGCAGCGTCTCCAGCTCTTTCGAGACTTCCCCTTTGATCTGGCGGATCAGTGACCAGCGATGCAGCAGCTCTGCTTCCGATTTTTCGCCTTTGGGGGCGGCCGGGTGCTCGTGCCACGTGTGCAGCATCACGGAGGTGCCATCGCCCACTCCATCGCCAGCCAGTGCCCAAATTTCTTCGGCAGTAAAGCTCAGGATCGGTGCCATCAGGCGGGTGATGGTTTGCAGAATGTGCCAGAGTGCGCTCTGTGCGGCGCGCCGCGAGCGGGAGGTTGTGCCAGTCGTGTACAGGCGATCTTTCAGAATATCCAGATAGAAGGCGCCCATGTCTTCGGAGCAGAATTTCATCAAGGCCTGAACGACCTTGTGGAATTCGAAATCGGCATAGCTGGCAGCACAGCTGATTTGCAGCTCGCGCGTTAGCGCCAAGGCGTAGCGGTCAATTTCCAGCCACTCTTCAACGGGGAGCAGATCGGTATCGCGGTTGAAGTCGGCGGTATTCGCGAGCAGGAAGCGTAGCGTATTGCGCAGGCGGCGATAGGTTTCGACTACGCGCGCAAGAATTTCCTTGGAGATGGTCAGTTCGCCGGAATAGTCGGTTGAGGCGGTCCACAGACGCAGAATTTCGGCGCCTAGCGAGTCCGATACTTCTTGCGGTGCGACGACATTGCCCTTCGACTTGGACATCTTCATGCCTTTGCCATCGACGACAAAGCCGTGCGTGAGCAGTGCCTTGTAGGGCGCACGGCCATCGATGGCGCAGCCCGTGAGCAGCGAGGAGTGGAACCAGCCGCGGTGCTGATCGGAACCTTCAAGATACAGATCGGCAGGGAATTCGCAATCGGCTTGGTGGGTGCCGCGCATTACCGACCAGTGTGTGGTGCCAGAGTCAAACCAGACGTCGAGCGTGTCGCTCATCTTGACGTAGCGATCGGCTTCCGCACCCAGCAACTCTTCTGGCGTCAGGGCAAACCAGGCTTCGATACCGCCCTGTTCGACTCGCTGGGCGACTTGTTCGATCAGTTCCGAGGTACGCGGATGTGGTTCGCCGGTTTCCTTGTCAAGGAAGAAGGGGATGGGCACGCCCCAGTTACGCTGGCGCGAAACGCACCAGTCGGGACGATTGGCGATCATGGCATTCAAGCGCGCCTTACCCCAGCTGGGATAAAACGCTGTTTCGTCGATGGCCTTGAGCGCCGTCTCACGCAGACTGAGTTTTGCCGTTGAGCCCGGGGCTTTATCCATGCGTACGAACCATTGCGTGGTGGCACGGAAGATGATGGGTGTTTTGTGCCGCCAGCAATGTGGGTAGCTATGGCGCAGTTTGTCGTGCTTGAGCAGTAGGTTTTTTTCGGCCAAGGTTTCGATGACCTTGGGATTGGCTTGCCATACCGTGAGGCCTGCAAACAGCTCGGTGCTGGCGATGAACTTGCCGTCGTTCATGACCGGGTTATCGACCGGCAAATTGTATTTTTGCCCGACGAAATAGTCGTCGACACCGTGCGCCGGTGCCGTGTGCACCAAACCCGTGCCGGCGTCGAGGGTCACGTGACCACCGAGAATCATGGAGACCGTGCGTGCCTGGAAGGGATGCTGCAAGGCCAGATTTTCCAGCGCCGCTCCTTTGCATGTGGCAAGTGATTCGCCCTCAAGAGCAAAGCGCGCCAGGGCGGTGTCACGCAAATCGTGGGCAAGGATGAGCAGGCCTTTATCGGTATCGACCAGGTTGTAGTTAAAGTCCGGATGTGCGCAGACGGCTTGATTGGCCGGTAGCGTCCAGGGGGTGGTGGTCCAGATGACGGCAAGGCTGGCTTGGTGACGGTGATCCCAAAAGCGCGGCTCAGTGCTGCGTTATCGATGACCGGGAAGGCGACATCGATGGCATCAGAGGTTTTGTCTTCATATTCAACCTCGGCTTCCGCAAGTGCTGAACCACAGTCCAGACACCAGTTCACCGGCTTGAGGCCGCGATACAAATGCCCGTCACGGCGCATTTTGTCGAGCGCACGAATTTCGGCGGCTTCGGTTTTGAAGTCCATCGTGCGGTAGGGGTTGTCCCACTCACCAAGTACACCCAAACGGATGAAGTCTTTTTTCTGCCGTTCAATTTGCGAATGCGCATAGTCGCGGCACAAGCCACGTGCCTTGTTGCTTTCCAGTCCTTTGCCGTGCGCTTTTTCGATCTGGTGTTCGATCGGCAGGCCGTGGCAGTCCCAGCCCGGAATGTAGGGCGCGTCGAAACCAGCGAGGGTTTTTGAGCGGACGATGATGTCCTTGAGGATCTTGTTCACCGCATGGCCGATGTGGATGTCGCCATTGGCATAGGGCGGGCCATCGTGCAGGATGAAGCGCGGGCGACCTTTGCTGGCTTCACGAATCTGTTGGTAGAGTTTTTTCTCCTGCCATTGCGCCACCCAGCCCGGCTCGCGTTTGGCCAGATCGCCACGCATCGGGAAGGGGGTGTCTGGCATGTTCAGGGTGGAGCGATAGTCTTTTTTCTCGTCAGACATGGAAGGTGCTTTCAAAGTGTGCACGTACAAAAGTAGGCGCGGACAGCGTCAACGTCGCGCGCGATCTGGGCTTTCAAGGCGTCAAGGGAGTCGTATTTTGCTTCGTCGCGGAGCTTGTGACGGAAGTTTACGGTGATGTGGGCGCCGTAAATGTCGCCGGAAAAATCGAGCAGATGAACCTCCAATACGGGCTTTAGTCCTTCCGCCAGGGTTGGACGAACACCGATGCTGGCTGCTCCATGAACAGGTGTCGCGCCAAGGCCCTCAACCGTGACAGCATAAACGCCGGTCAACGGCAGCTTTTTGTGCCGCAGCGATATGTTGGCCGTCGGGAAACCCAGGGTGCGGCCAATTTTTTTACCGTGCATAACCCGGCCAGCAATGGCATACGGGTGGCCAAGCAGGCGCGCCGCATGGTCCAGGTCGCCCTTGGCCAATACCGTGCG
>CAZFSH010000017.1:0-5338 GCA_964521935.1 uncultured Propionivibrio sp. | reverse complement strand
ACGCGATCAATACCGCAGGCCTCCAGTTGGGCGAGCTTCTCGCGCAGGCTGGACAGACGCGCGGGCGCCTGTTCCGGGGCAAAAAATTCACGTGGATGCGGCTCAAAGGTCAGCACCGTGGCGGGTAGCTGGCGATCTTTCGCCTCGTTGATCAGGCGAGCCAATACGGCACGGTGGCCAAAATGGACGCCGTCGAAGTTGCCGATGGTCAGTGCTGTCGGAGGATGTGTCCGATGCCCGCTTGTCGGTGCACCGCGAAAAACCTGCATGAGAAATGCCGCCGATTGATGAAACCTTGGAAGCGCCGCATTCTAGCAGTCAGCCCTCTTGCTTCTGCGCCTCACAGGGCGGCAATCTTGGATTTGGCCAAGGGTGGATTGCTCGCGAAATAACGCTTGATACCATTCAAAATCGCTTCCGCCAATTGTTCCTGATAGGCATCGTCAGTCAAGCGTGCTTCTTCATCCGGGTTGGAAATAAACGCTGTCTCGACCAAGATCGAGGGAATGTCCGGGGCTTTGAGTACGGCGAACCCGGCCTGTTCGACTTGCCCTTTGTGTAGCGTGTTGATCCGGCCCAGTTCACCGAGCACGGCACTGGCAACCTTGGTGCTGTCGTTGATCGTTGCTGTCTGCGAGAGATCAAGCAGCGTTTTCGCGAGATAAGGGTCTTTGACCCCCAGGTTGACCCCGCCGATCAGGTCAGCCGAGTTCTCTTTTTGCGCGAGCCAGCGTGCGGCAGAAGAACTGGCCCCATTTTCTGACAGCACAAAGACACTGGAACCGCGGGCAGTGGGTTTGATGAAGGCATCGGCGTGCACCGAGACAAACAGGTCGGCCTGCACGCGCCGGGCTTTTTGAACACGTTGGCCGAGCGGAATAAAAAAGTCGCCATCGCGGGTCAGGGCGGCCCTCATGGCGGGTTCGTTGTCAATGCGTGCCTTGAGGCGCTTGGCCACCTGCAAGGTTACGTCTTTTTCACGGCTGCCGCCGCGCCCGATGGCGCCGGGGTCTTCGCCGCCGTGGCCGGGGTCAAGCATGATGGTGATCATGCGGCTGACCTCAGGTTTGACCTCGGGCTTGGCCTCAGGCTTGACGCCGGGTTTGTTGGCTGGGTTATTGGCGGGATTGTTAGGGCTGGTGTCGAGCGGTTTCGCGATGTCTTTGTTCGGTGCTGTGCCCTGCTTTTCGATTTTTTCGAGCAGCGCCAGCAAGGGGTCTACCGGTTCGGCAGGGTAGAGATCCATCACCAGACGATGGCCATAACTGCCGACGGGGGCAAGGGTAAAAATCTGCGGCTTGATGGTGGCCTTCAGTTCGATCACCAAGCGCACGACGCCCGGGCGGTTACGCCCGGCGCGAATCAGCTGGATGTAGGGGTCATTGCCGAGAATCTTGCTGGGCAGGCTTTGCAGTACGGCATTGAATTCGACGCCTTCCAGATCGACGACCAGTCGCTCCGGGTTGTGCAACAGCATGTGCTTGAAGTCGACGCTGCGATTGCTGGCGTATTCGAGCGTAATGCGCGTGTAGTCCTCGGCCGGCCACACACGCACGGCGAGAACATCCGTCGCCGGCGCCGTCTGGCCGTAACTGACTTTGGTAACCAGTAAGGTCAGGCTGGCGGCCGCAGCGCGCAGGAACTCACGGCGTTCAGGCATGTGTCGCCTCGCGCTGTGCTGCTGTGCAATGTAAGGTGACGTGTGTGGCCATCGGGAGCGACATGCAAGGTAAGGTCCAGATCAGCCGGGGCAAGGTAGGGCTGGGCTTTGTCTGGCCATTCGACAAGACAGATGCCGTGGCCCGAGAAGTATTCGTCAAGTCCGGCCTCCAGATACTCTTCTGGCTGATTGAAGCGATAAAAATCAAAGTGATAGAAGTCTATCCCGGAAATTGGGTGAACTTCAACCAAGGTGTAGGTTGGGCTTTTCACTGGCCCGGTTTCACCACAAGCACGCAACAGTGCGCGCACAAAAGTGGTTTTGCCAGCGCCCAGGTCGCCCTGCAACCAGACCACAGTACCAGCGGTGAGCGTTGAAGCAAGGGTGCTCGCCAATCGCGCGGTTGCCGCTTCGTCGTCAAGAATGCACGTTAGCGTGCGCGGCTGGGTAGACTGGTGCGTATGAACGGACATGATGATCAGCGGCTGGCGCTCATACGAGCGTGGGGCAGGGAGTTGGGTTTTTCGTCCATTGGTTGTAGCGGTGTTGATCTGGGGCGTGCCGAGATCGGTCTTAACCAGTGGCTGGCCGCAGGCAAACACGGCCGCATGGATTATATGGCTCGCCATGGCAGCAAACGGGCACGGCCGGATGAGTTGTTGCCGGGGACACGCAGTGTGATTACGGCGCGCTTGAGTTACCGCCCGGCTGATGCCGATTTTTATGCTGCCGAAGCGGTGCTGGATAATCCTGAGCAGGCCTATGTGTCACGCTATGCCTTGGGGCGTGACTATCACACGGTATTACGTAAGCGCTTGCAGGCATTGGCCGATCGCATGACGGCCGAACTGGGGCCGTTTTCCTATCGGGTGTTTACCGATTCGGCCCCCGTCATGGAGGTTGAGTTGGCGACCCAATCAGGCATTGGCTGGCGCGGTAAACATACCCTGTTGCTTGATCGCGATGCCGGTTCGTGGTTTTTCCTTGGGGAAATCCTGACCGATCTGGATTTGCCTGCTGATGGGCCGGTAACGGACCATTGCGGTACGTGCACGGCCTGTCTGGATAGCTGCCCGACGCAGGCCTTTGATGCGCCCTACCAGCTTGATGCGCGGCGCTGTATTTCCTACCTGACCATAGAGCTTAAAGAGGCTATTCCTGACGAGTTTCGCGAGGCCTTAGGTAACCGCATTTATGGTTGTGATGACTGCCAGTTGGCCTGCCCCTGGAACCGCTTTGCTCAGGCCAGTGCCGAGGCGGATTTTTTGCCGCGGCATGGTTTGGAGCAATCGGATTTGCTCGCCTTATTTGCGTGGACGGAAGCGGAATTTTTGACCCGCTTGGTTGGGTCACCGATACGCCGTATTGGACATGAGCGTTGGCTGCGCAATATCGCGGTGGCCTTGGGCAATGCGCCGTATTCATCTACGATAGTTGATGCGCTGCGCGTTCGGGCCAATGATCCGTCGGCGCTGGTGCGCGAGCACGTGCTGTGGGCGCTGGCGCAGCAGCAACGCAAGGCTGCGCCGTGCCACAGCGGCTGATTTTTACGCGCGCTTAGTCCTGGAGGGCGCTAAGGGTGCTATGGGGCACAATTGGCCGAAATTGGCCGCGAGGGGTCCGCGCACCACTCGCTCCACGAGCCCGGATACAGGCGAGCCCCGGTCAGTCCGGCAATCTCCATGGCCAGCAGGTTATGGCAAGCGGTTACCCCTGAGCCACATTGATGAATCGCCGTGTTCGGCGCCTTACCGTCGAGCAATGCGTCGAATTCTGCACGGAGCACCTCGGCTGACTTGAATAATCCGGTGCTCGTGACATTCATGCGAAAGCAGCGATTGACGGCGCCCGGAATATGTCCGCCAACCGGGTCAAGCGTTTCATTCTCGCCAGCAAAACGATCGGGAGCACGGGCATCGATGATGAGGCGGTCTGCATGAGTCAGATTCGCCAACACGCCATCGGTGTCGATGGTCCAGTCCGCCTGATGTCGCGGGACAAAGTGGCCGTGTGGGAGTGCAGGGCAGTCGCTGGTCAGGGCATTGCCGGCAGCTAGCCACGCGCTGAGTCCGCCGTCGAGCACTGCCACGCGCTCGTGCCCCAGCCAGCGCAGCAGCCACCAGGCACGCGCCGCAAACATGCCGATATCGTTGTCATAGACCACGACGGTGCTGCTTGCCTGAACGCCGCAGCTAGTCAGCTTTTGCGCAAACGTGGTGATGTCTGGCAGCGGATGTCGTCCGTTGTGTCCGGTTTTGTGGCCGGAAAGGTCGCGGTCGAGGTGGAGAAATTGCGCACCGGGAATGTGTCCGCGTGCAAAAGCCGTAGCGCCGGCCTCGGGATCAGCCAGGTCATGACGGCAATCGAAGACCACCCATTCTGGGTGACTCGCGAGTTCGGCACCGCTAACCAGAGGCGACATGGACGATGCGTGAGCTCAGGCTATCAGCCAGGCACGGACATCTTCGATGTCGTGATTGACCATAATTTCAGCGTTGACGAACAAGCGCTCCAGCCATGCGCTCCAGGTGACCCATTCACTCTCGGTGACGATACCAATGCGCTCGAAATCGCCAGGATGCTGGCGGGAAAACTTGATTTCCTCCCACACCATGTCCAGCGTAAAGCCAGCCATTTCGCGCAGGTCTACGAGCAAGCGCACGGGGACGCCGGTACGCACTTGATCGAGCACCAGCGTTTCGAATTCCTGAAAATCAGAAAGGGTGAATTCGCCGAGCACCGTAACGCTGATCAGGGAATTGTGTTGTTCAATGGCAATCATGGCATCTCCTTTGCGAGCAGCCTAGCGGAAAAATACGCAAAGCGAACGACGAAATAAGGTAAAGCGGACTACAAAAAGACAAGGGCCCTGATGCGTTGCATCGAGGGCCCTGGCATTGTGCTCGGCTGCGCGGGGGCAGCTAAGCAGAATCGCACTTATTGGGTGCTTACTTCTTCTTTTTCTTGGGGGCAACAGCGGCCTTGAAGCTGGCGCCAGCCGAGAACTTCGGCACGGTGGTGGCGGCAATTTTGATCGCTTCGCCAGTCTTCGGGTTTTTGCCGGTACGGGCGGCACGATCCGACGACTTGAATGTACCGAAACCAACCAAGGTTACGGAGTCGCCCTTGGCAACAGCGTTGGTGATGGCGTCGATGGTGGAATCCAATGCCTTACCGGCAGCGGCCTTGCTAATGTCGGCGCCTGCGGCGATCAGTTCGATAAGTTCAGCTTTGTTCATAAAAAGTCTCTCCTAGTTAGCGTGTCATTCGCTGGCTGCGATTCTAAACCGCAAAATACGGGCCTTTGCAAGGATTTTATGCAGCGGGGGCCTGGGCCGATTCAATAATGCCACCGCCCAGGCAGACCCGCGACTCATAGAGCACTACCGATTGGCCGGGGGTGACCGACCACTGCGGAGCCGCAAAAATAACTTCACAGCCGTCGCTTGTCAGCGTCTCTACCTGACAGGCTGCATCGGCTTGCCGGTAGCGTGTTTTTGCGGCATAGACCCAGTGGGTATGCGGTTGATCTTCAAGGGCATTGCCGGCAACCCATGACAACTGCTTGGCCACCAGTGACTGTGATAGTAGCGCTGGATGATTGTGCCCCTGCACGACATACAGGACATTTTTGGCCATATCTTTTTGGGCGACAAACCATGGCTCTTCCGGCGCACC
>CAZFSH010000016.1:0-18649 GCA_964521935.1 uncultured Propionivibrio sp. | reverse complement strand
ATTCTGATTGCGGGCAAGGGCCATGAACCCTATCAGGAAGTTGCCGGTGTGCGGCATCCGTTTTCCGACCTGGCCGAAGCCAAGTCAGCACTGGAGGCATGGCGCTCATGATGAACTTGCATCAGGCCGCAGCGATACTGGGCTCGCCCCTGCCCATAAATAATGCGAATTTTTCAGTGGTATCTACTGATTCCCGCTCGATCGCACAAGGCGAGTTATTCGTTGCGGTGGTGGGCGAGCGCTTTGACGGTCACGCCTATGTGGCCGAGGTGATTGGTCGCGGTGCCGCGGGCGCGATAGTGAGCCATGAGTTTGCCCGGCAGCATCCGGACTTGCCCTTGCTCGCCGTCACCAACACGCGCGAAGGCTTTGCGCAATTGGCGGCGGCCTGGCGGCAACGGTTTACCTTGCCGGTGATTGGCGTCGTGGGGAGTAATGGCAAAACCACCAGCAAGGAAATGTGTGCGGCCATTCTGCGTGCCCACTATGGTGAATCACAGGTGCTGGCGACCACCGGAAATCTCAATAATGATATCGGCGTACCGACCATGGTGCTACGCCTGCATGCAGGGCATCGCGCCGCGGTGATTGAAATCGGCATGAATCATCCGGGCGAAACCGCGGTGCTGGCGCCTGTTGCTCGGGCGACGGTAGGTTTGGTCAATAACGCGCAGCGTGAGCATCAGGAATTCATGAAATCGGTAGAGGCCGTCGCAAACGAGCACGCACTACTGATCGACGCCTTGCCGGCCGACGGCATTGCCGTGTTCAATGCCGATGACGCCTACGCCAGTGTTTGGGCCGCCCATGCTGCCCTTGCTGGCAATCGGCGCGTGCTTGACTTTGGTTTGCGTCATGGCGCGGTGCGCGGCACGTTTCGCTCCAGCGGTTTCGGCGGCGCCTTGCAACTGGCAACGCCTTGGGGCCCTATTGATCTGCAGTTGGGCATCCCGGGTACGCACAATGCACTGAATGCGTGTGGAGCGGCCGCCGCCTGCCTGGCTGCCGGGGTTTCGTTGGAGTCGGTGGCACAAGGTTTGAGCCAATTTACCGGTGTCAAAGGGCGCTTGCAGCGTAAACGCGGAGAAGGCGGCTTTTTGTTGATTGATGACACCTACAACGCTAACCCGGATTCGATGCGTGCCGCCGTTGATGTCCTGGCCGCGATTCCCGGTCGGCGTATTTTTGTCATGGGTGACATGGGTGAAGTCGGTGATGCCGCCGGCCAGATGCACGATGAAATCGGCGGCTACGCGAAGAGTCACGGCATCGATCGCTTGCTCTGTCTCGGTGAGCACGCGGGCGCGGCGGCCCGTAACTTCGGTCCTGGCGGTGAGCACTTCGCGCGCATCGACGAGTTGATCAAGAGCTTGAAGCATGAGTTGGATGCGCGCACCACGGTCCTGGTGAAAGGCTCGCGCTTTATGAAGATGGAACGGGTGGTCGAGGCCATCGTTGACAAGACAGACACGGCTGTGATGAACGGCCAAACGAAAGGAAATCCCCATGCTGCTTGAATTAGCTCAGTGGCTGTCCACCGACTACCGCGCCTTCAATGTCTTCAACTATCTGACCTTGCGCGCGGTGCTGGCGACCATGACTGCGCTCTCGATCTCCTTCATCTTCGGTCCCATGGTGATTCGTTGGCTGACCGCCAAGAAAATTGGCCAGTCAGTACGTACCGATGGGCCACAAACGCATCTGATCAAATCCGGCACGCCGACCATGGGCGGCGCACTCATCTTGCTGTCGCTCGGCGTATCGACCCTGCTATGGGCGGATTTGTCGAATCGCTTTGTCTGGATTGTGCTGATTGTGACGCTGGGCTATGGGGCAGTGGGCTGGGTCGATGACTGGCGTAAGGTGGTGTATAAAAACCCGGACGGGCTATCGGCACGCGCTAAATTTTTCTGGCAGTCGGTCATCGGCATCATCGCCGCGATCTACATCGCTTTTTCCATTTCTGCGCCCGACAATGAAAAAGTCATGCGCCTGTTTTTCGAGTGGGCAGCCAGCGGCGGCGCCTTGGAGTTGCCGAACAAGACTGACCTCATCGTGCCGTTTTTCAAAACAGTGTCCTACCCATTGGGGATGTTCGGTTTCATCGTTCTGACCTATCTGGTTATTGTCGGGACCAGCAATGCGGTGAACCTGACCGATGGTCTCGACGGTCTGGCCATCATGCCTACGGTTCTGGTGGGCTCGGCACTGGGCATTTTTGCTTACGTGGCGGGCCATGCGGTGTTCTCGAAATATCTTTTGCTTCCCTATATTCCGGGCGCTGGAGAACTGATCGTTTTCTGTTCCGCGCTGGCGGGGGCGGGGCTCGGATTTCTCTGGTTTAACGCTTATCCGGCCGAAGTGTTCATGGGGGATGTCGGGGCCTTGGCTCTGGGCGCCGCACTGGGCGCTGTGGCGGTTATCGTGCGTCAGGAAATTGTGCTGTTCATCATGGGGGGGGTGTTTGTCGTGGAAACCCTCTCGGTCATGCTGCAGGTGAGCTGGTTCAAATACACCAAGAAACGCTATGGCGAAGGTCGGCGAATTTTGCGTATGGCGCCGCTACATCACCACTTTGAACAAACTGGCTGGAAAGAGACGCAAGTGGTCGTGCGCTTCTGGATCATCACGATTCTGCTGGTGCTCTTCGGTCTGTCCACCTTAAAGATCCGCTAAAAACTTTCCGATGGATTTGTCGACAAAACACGTGTTGATTCTGGGCCTGGGCGAGTCTGGCTTGGCCTGTGCGCGCTGGTGCGATCGCCAGGGGGCGAAGGTGCGTGTGGCGGATACGCGCAAGGCGCCGCCGTATCTGGCCGAGTTGCAGCGCCGTGTCACAGCGGCTGAGTTTTGCACTGGCTCGTTTGATGAGACATTTGACAAATCGCTGCTCAAGGACATCGATCTGCTGGTGCTCTCCCCCGGTTTATCTGGCGGCTTGATGGCGGTGATTCATGCGCGGGCAGCGGGTATTCCCGTGGTCGGTGAAATCGAGTTGTTTGCCGCCGCGCTACGTGATTTGGTCAAAGGTGGAACAGCGGGCGGTACAGCGGTACCCGTGATCGCGATTACCGGCACCAATGGCAAAACCACCACCACCGCGCTCACCGGTCATCTGTTGCGCGCTACGGGCAAGCGCGTGGGGGTTGCGGGCAATATCTCGCCCGCCGCCTTGAATGCCTTGATGGATGCACAAGATGCCGGCGCATTGCCCGAAGTGTGGGTGCTGGAGCTGTCGAGTTTCCAGTTGGAAACTACCGAAAGTTTGTATCCGCAGGCGGCAACCGTTTTGAATATCTCGGACGATCATTTGGATCGTTACATTGATGTTGCGGAATATGCCTCAGTCAAGGCGCGCATATTTGATGGCGAGGGCGTTCAGGTTTTGAATCGCCAGGATCGGCGCGTCCGGCGCATGGCGCGACCGGGGCGGACTGTGTGCAGTTTTGGTTTGGACGCGCCCGCTGATGCCGAGGATTTCGGGGTGCGCGAAAACCGAGGCGAGCCCTGGCTGGTGCAGGGTGATCGCTTTCTGCTGCCACTCGCACAACTGCCGATCGCCGGTTCGCACAATGCCGCCAACGCCATGGCGGCATTAGCCTTGTGCCATAGCCTCGGGGTGGACGCCAATGCGCTCTTGCCGGCGCTGCGTGAATTCCGTGGATTGCCGCATCGTGTTGAGTTGGTGCGGCAACTGGATGGCGTTGATTGGTATGACGATTCCAAAGGCACCAATGTGGGTGCGACCGTTGCCGCGCTGCAAGGGCTGGGCCGCAAGGTGGTGGTGATTCTGGGGGGAGATGGCAAAGGCCAGGATTTTTCGCCCTTGGCCCCCGCGATCAAAGCCCACGCAAGGGCTGCGGTGTTGATTGGTCGTGATGGCCCCTTGATCGAAAAAGAAATCCAGCGTAGCGAGATCGCTACCTATAACGCGGATACCCTTGAAGCGGCCGTGACCATGGCGCAGCAACTCGCGCAAGCGGGGGATGCCGTCTTGCTCTCGCCGGCCTGTGCAAGTTTCGATATGTTCCGTAACTACGAGCACCGGGCAAGTGTGTTTGTCGATGCCGTCAAGGCCTTGTCCGCGCGGAGCGGCACATGCTGAGTACGCTCAGTTTGCTTGGCAGAGTGCGGTCCTTGGGGGGCTATGCCACCAGTTCCAGCACTGCCAGCCACTCCAACCATTCGACTCGTGCGGTCAATTCGGCCAGCAGCGATCGCGCAGAAATTGACGGCCTGTTGCTCTGGTCAGCGACGGCGTTGTTACTGCTGGGTTTGGTGATGGTGTATTCCTCATCGATTGCCATTGCCGAAGGTAGCCGAATTTTCGGCAACCAGAGCTCCTACTTTCTGATCCGCCACGGCATATTTTTGATGGTCGGCCTCGTAGCCGCGATTCTGGTATTTCAGATCCCCATTCGACTGTGGCAGGACCTTGCGCCCTGGCTGTTTATGGGGGGCGTGATCCTGTTGATTGCCGTGCTGATCCCGCACGTCGGCCGCTCGGTCAATGGTGCGCAGCGCTGGATTGGTTTCGGGCCGATCAATTTGCAACCGTCGGAGCTGATGAAACTTTGCGCCGTGCTCTATGCCGCCGATTACACGGCGCGCAAGCTCGACGACATGTCGAGTTTCCGTCGTGGTTTTGTGCCCATGGCCATCGTCATGATTCTGGTTGGCGCTTTGCTCTTGCGTGAGCCGGACTTCGGTGCTTTCGTGGTCATCGTCTCGATTGCTATGGGCATCCTGTTTCTCGGTGGCATTAATGCGCGCTTGTTCGGCATCCTGTTCATTGTGATGGGCATTGCCTTTGTCATTCTGATTTGGTCGTCACCGTATCGTCGCGATCGCATTTTTGGCTTCATGGACCCATGGCAGGATGCCTACGGCAAGGGATACCAGCTTTCGCATGCCTTGATCGCTTTTGGGCGCGGCGAGTGGTTCGGAGTCGGTCTCGGCGCCAGTGTCGAAAAGTTGTTTTACCTGCCTGAAGCCCATACCGACTTCCTCCTGGCCGTGATTGCGGAAGAGTTGGGTCTGATTGGCGTAGTGATCGTGGTGTTGCTGTTTGCCACAGTGGTCCAGCGCTGTTTTGCGATTGGCAGGCAAGCACTCACGCTTGATCGCGTCCATGCCGGCTTGGTCGCTCAAGGCATCGGGCTTTGGCTCGGCGTGCAAACCATCATCAACATGGGCGTGAATATGGGGCTGCTGCCAACCAAAGGACTGACCTTGCCGATGATGAGTTATGGCGGCTCTGGCGTTGTCGCCAACTGCATGGCGTTGGCGATATTGCTGCGCGTGGATTGGGAAAATCGCCAGTTGATGCGAGGTCAAAAAATATGAGCGCTATGCCCAGCAAGACCATTCTGATCATGGCCGGCGGCACGGGCGGACACATCATGCCGGGGATCTCCGTGGCGGAAGCCTTGCGCGCGCAGGGATGGAACATAGCCTGGATGGGCAATCCTGATGGCATGGAAGCGCAACTGACTGCCGGCCGCGGTTATGAGCCAGCATGGGTCAAGTTTGGCGCGCTACGCGGCAAAGGCTTGCTGCGTAAATTGCTGCTGCCGGTGAACCTGCTGCGTGGTTTCGTGCAGGCCTGGCAACAGTTGGCGCGGATCAAGCCGGATGTCGTGCTTGGCTTTGGTGGCTATATCACCTTTCCCGGTGGCATGATGGCCGTGCTGCGAGGGATTCCACTCGTCCTTCATGAGCAGAATTCCATTGCCGGTCTGGCCAACAAGGTGTTGGCCGTGGTCGCCACGCGCGTGTTGACCGGCTTTCCCGGTGCGCTGAAAAATGCTGAGTGGGTAGGCAATCCGGTGCGGGAGGAAATTGCGGCGCTGCCGGCGCCGGCCGAGCGCTATGCACGTCACGATGGACCGCTGCGTGTGTTGGTGGTCGGCGGCAGTCTGGGCGCCAAAGCGCTCAATGATGTTCTGCCCGAGGCCTTCGCGGCCTTCCCGCGCAGTGAGCGCCCGGAAATCATGCACCAATCAGGCAAGGATCATTTGGCTGCCTTGCAGCAGGCCTATGAAAGCCGCGGTGTCGTGGCGCAGTGCCGGGCCTTTTTTACCGATATGACCGCTGCCTATGACTGGGCCGATCTGGTGATCTGCCGCGCGGGCGCCTTGACGGTCGCCGAGCTGGCTGCTGCGGGTGTGCCCAGTATTTTGGTGCCTTTTCCCCATGCCGTGGATGACCACCAAACTGCTAATGCCCGCTTTCTGGCTGATGCGGGCGCAGCGATTTTGTTACCGCAACAGCAATTGAGCGTCGAGTCACTAGCCGGGCTGAGTACGCTCACACGCACTCAACTTGTCGAGATGGCAGAGAAAGCGCGTGCGCTGGCACGCCCCGAGGCGACGCAAACCGTGGCCGCTATGTGTGCAGCGCTATGTGAAGAGGCAAAGGGAGGGGGAACCCGATGAAACACAAAGTCAAACGTATCCATTTTGTTGGTATCGGCGGCTCGGGCATGTCTGGGATCGCCGAAGTGCTGGCCAATCAGGGTTATGAAGTCAGCGGTTCGGATTTGTCCGATGGCGCGGTTACGCAACGCTTGCGTGCGCTCGGTATCCGGGTCGATATTGGTCATGCCGAAGCCAATGCCGCCGAGGCCGATGCGGTGGTGGTGTCGACGGCGGTCCGCGAGGACAACCCGGAAGTGCAGATTGCGCGTCGCCGCCGGGTGCCGGTCGTTCCGCGTGCCCAGATGCTCGCCGAGCTGATGCGCTTGAAGCAAGGGGTGGCCATTGCGGGCACGCATGGCAAAACCACCACCACGAGCTTGGTGGCCAGCTGCTTGGCCGAAGGAAATTTTGACCCGACCTTTGTCATTGGTGGCCGGCTGAATGCAGCGGGGGCCAACGCGCGCTTGGGCAGTGGCGAGTTCCTCGTAGCCGAGGCTGACGAGTCCGATGCCTCGTTCCTGTTCCTCTCGCCGGTGGTGTCAGTCGTCACGAATATTGATGCAGATCATCTGGATACTTACGAGCACGACTTTGAGCGTTTGAAATCTGCCTTCGTTGAATTCCTGCAGCGCCTGCCGTTTTATGGCGTGGCTGTCTTGTGTAACGATGATCCGAATGTGCGCGAGATCATCCCGCGCGTGGCCAAGCAGGTCATCACTTACGGCATTGATCAGCCCGCTAATTTTCGGGCAGAAAACATTGTGGCTGATGGCGGCACGATGCGTTTTGATTGTGTGCGCACCAACGGTAGCGTGTCGCGCTTGTCTATCGTGCTGAATCTCCCTGGCCGGCACAATGTGCTTAATGCGCTGGCAGCGATTGCGGTGGCCACTGAGGTCGGTGTAGACGACGCCGCCATCATCAAGGCCTTGGCCGAATTCAAGGGGGTTGGTAGGCGCTTCCAGTCGTATGGCGATGTGCCGGCGCGGCATGGCGGTAGCTTCCGCGTGGTGGATGATTACGGGCACCATCCGGTGGAAATGGCCGCAACGCTGGCCGCAGCGCGAGGTGCCTTCCCCGGGCGACGCCTAGTGCTGGCATTTCAGCCGCACCGCTACACCCGTACGCGGGACTGCTTTGAAGATTTTGTGCGCGTGCTGTCCAGCGTTGATGCCTTGGTGTTGGCCGACGTCTATGCGGCTGGTGAAGCGCCGATTGTCGCGGCGGACGGGCGAACCCTGGCCCGTGCGGTACGCGTGGCGGGCAAGGTTGAGCCAGTGTTTGTTGAAGAAATTGGCGACATGCCCGAGTCCATTGTGAATGTCGCCCGCGATGGTGACGTGGTCATTGTCATGGGTGCAGGATCGATCGGCGCTGTGCCTGGGCGGCTGGCCGCCCTGCGTAAGGTGGCTGGAGAGGGTGCCTCGGGATGAACTCGTTGCGCGTTCCGCGTTGGCGCGGTCAGTTGCGCGAACATGTGCCGATGGCGGCACATGTCTCGTGGCGGGCTGGCGGCACGGCGGCGCGCGTCTATACCCCTGCGGACCGCGCAGATCTGGGCGATTTTATGGCGGCACTACGTCCAGATGAGCCGCTGATGATCGTCGGCTTGGGCAGCAATCTGCTGGTGCGCGATGGCGGTTACAACGGCACAGTAATCCTGCTTCACGCCGTGCTACGGGAGCTGACTTTTGCCGCTGATGGTCGCGTGTTCGCAGAGGCAGGTGTGGCCTCACCCAAGCTGGCACGCTTTGCCGCTAATCAAGGCTTGGTCGAAGCCGAGTTTCTCGCCGGCATTCCGGGAACGATTGGCGGTGCGCTGGCGATGAACGCCGGGTGTTATGGCGGTGAGACCTGGCGCTATGTTGATCGGGTGTTGATGATGACGCGCGCGGGGGAGCTTGTTGAACGTGGCCCGGAAGACTTTGCCATTGGATATCGGCATGCGGGACTAAAAACGGCGACGGACGAGTTGTTTATCGGCGCATGGTTTCGTTTCCCGACTGGTGATGGTGTGGCCTCGCGTGAGCGAATTCGTGAGTTGTTACAGCGCCGCATTGCCAGTCAGCCCTTGGGCTTGCCCAATGCCGGATCGGTGTTTCGCAACCCGCCCGGCGACCATGCGGCGCGCCTGATTGAGGCCGCTGGCCTAAAAGGAACCCGAGAAGGCGGCGCGCAGGTGTCTGAAAAGCATGCGAATTTCATCGTTAATCCAGAGGGTGAGGCGACGGCGACTGCGATAGAAATGCTAATCGGCCAAGTTCAGAAAAAAGTCGCCGAAGAATTTGCCGTCAATTTGGTTCGCGAAGTGCGAATTGTTGGCGATTTTGTCAATTAAAGCAGTAGCTTGCGATAGGGTTTGGATAATGCAGGGTAATCAGGGTGCCTAAGTCTGGCCAGCGCTACGGGAAGGTAGCGGTCTTGATGGGCGGTTCGTCCGCCGAGCGCGAGATCTCGTTGATCTCGGGTAAGGCTGTGCTCGCTGCGCTGCTCGCGCGGGATGTGAACGCCATCGCCTTTGATCCTGCGGAAGTGCCCGTTTGGCAATTGCCCGAACTGGGCGTTGATCGCGCCTTTCTCATTTTGCATGGCCGGCAAGGCGAAGACGGCACTATTCAGGGTGCATTGGAGATGCTCGGCATTCCCTACACCGGCAGTGGTGTGATGGCCTCTGCCTTGTCGATGGATAAGGTGCGCACCAAAATATTGTGGTCGGCAGCGGGCGTTCCAACCCCGCGCTGGAAGGTTGTCGGGTCGGCGGCGGAGCTGTCGGAGGCTGCCGATATTCTTGGCTTTCCGCTGGTGGTCAAGCCAGCCCACGAGGGCTCTTCGATTGGCGTTAGCGTGGTGCGTCAGCCGGCTGATTTGCGCGCGGCCTATGATGAAGCGCATCGTCGCGACGGCGTTGTGCTGGCTGAAGAGTTTGTTACCGGAAGTGAGCTAACTGCTGCCGTGCTCGGAGAACGAACCTTGCCCTTGGTGCGCATTGAGGCACCACAAGGGCGCTACGACTACGCCAATAAATATTTCACCGACGAGGTGAAATATCACTGCCCATCAGGCATCGAGTCAGCCAAAGAAGCCGAAATCATGAGTTTGACCCGGCGCGCCTTTGATGTGCTGGGTTGTAGCGGCTGGGGGCGTGCTGACGTGATTTTGCGCCCAGATGGCAGCTGCGCGTTTCTTGAGATGAATACCGCACCGGGAATGACCGGACACTCTTTGGTACCTATGGCGGCACGTGCCGTAGGTATTGATTTCGAGGAACTGGTTCTGGCCATTCTTGAGGAGTCCATGCGTGGCTAATCCTGCTCGCTCGGCTAACTCGCAAGCGAAGTCGCCCTCCCGGACCAAGGGCGGGAATGTCCGTCGCTCGGTAGCTGATGCTGATCTCGGGTTTTGGAACCGTCCCGCGCTCATGAATCTGGTGGCTGACGTACTGTATCTCGCGTCGGCGATCATGTTGTTGTCGGCGGCGTGGGTCGCCTTGCAGCGCTTGCCCTTATTTCCGCTGCGCCAATTGGTGGTCAAGGCGCCGTTGGCGCATGTATCGTCGGCACAAATCGAGCAGTCGATGCGTACGGCGTTAAGTGGCAACTTTTTTACCGTTAATCTTGACGCCGCTCGTGCCAGTTTTGAAACGATTCCGTGGGTACGTAACGCTGAGCTGCGCCGACGTTGGCCGGACACGATTGAGTTGGTCGTTGACGAACATCAGGCTGTTGCACGTTGGATGCCCAAAGATGGCGAGAGTCGTTTGGTGAATAGTTTTGGTGAAGTCTTTACTGCCGAAACCGCGGCCATACTGCCGAATTTCGCCGGCCCCGAGGATTCGGCGACACGTGTGCTGAGTCGTTTTGCCGAGTTTGAACAAGGCGTCGGCGTGCTTGATCGCCATGTCGTGGCCGTTCATTTGTCGCCGCGTGAGGCCTGGCGCGTGCGTCTGGACGATGGCGTGATTATTGATTTGGGGCGCGATCAGGAAACCCATACGCTCAAGCAGCGACTCGATCGTTTTGTCGCGACCTACCCCCACCTGCGCCAGCGCCTGGCGACGGCCTTTAACACCATCGATATGCGCTACCCGAACGGCTTCTCCGTGCGCACCGATGCGGGAATGAAAGCAAGGGCCGATTCATGAGTAAGGAATTGAAGCGCGATTTGATCGTGGGGCTGGACATCGGAACATCGAAAATTGTCGCCATAGTCGGCGAACTTGATGCCGATGGACATTTGGTCATTCTGGGTTTGGGCTCACAGGAGTCGACCGGACTCAAGCGTGGCATGGTGATCAATATTGAATCCACCGTGAATTCGATTTCCAAGGCGATTGCTGAAGTCGAGATGATGGCCGGGTGCAAGGTTGGCGAGGTGTATACCGGTATTGCCGGCAGCCACATCAAGAGTAAAGACTCCTCGGGCATGGCGGTCGTGCGCGAAAAAGAGGTGACGCAGTTTGATGTCGAGCGTGCTATCGAGGCCGCCAACGCGACGCCAATTTCGGCGGACGATCAAATTTTGCACACCTTGGTGCAAGAGTTCATCGTCGACGGACAGGACGGAGTTAAAGAGCCGATTGGTATGGATGCCAAACGCCTGGATGTGCGTGTGCATTTGGTCACCGGTGCCGTCACGGCTGTGCAGAACATCGTCAAGTGTGTGCATCGCTGCGGCCTGGAGGTGGTGGATTTAGTGTTGCAGCCACTGGCCTCGGGCTATGCCGTGCTGACCGAAGATGAAAAGGACGTTGGTGTTTGTCTGGTTGATATCGGTGGCGGTACCACCGATATTGCGGTGTTTGCCCAAGGGGCCATTCGTCATACAGCGGTGATCCCAATTGCTGGCGATCAACTGACCAATGATATTGCCATTGCCTTGCGTACCTCGACGCAAGATGCCGAAGAGATCAAGTTGCGCTATGGCGTGGCGCTGCAGCAAATGTCGGACCCGGAAGAGATGATCGAAGTGCCGGGTGTGGGTGATCGCCCTGCGAGCCAGCTGTCGCGTCAGACGTTGGCCGGATTTATCCAACCGCGTGCCGAAGAAATATTTCAGAAGGTGCAGGAAGAACTGCAACGCAGCGGCTTTGAGCGCTTGCTGCGTGCCGGTGTGGTGCTCACCGGTGGCTGTGCCCAGATGCCCGGCATGGTGGCGCTGGGCGAGGAAATTTTTCACAACACAGTAAAGCTTGGTGTGCCCCATTACGACGGCAACTTGCGCGATTTTGTGCGCAATCCGCGTTATTCAACAGCCATGGGCTTGTTGATTGAAGGGGCAACGCAAAAGCGGAGGGGGCAAAAGCATCAAGGACCGCACACATTCCGCCAGATTTTGGCGCGGATGCGGGCATGGTTCAGCAAGAACTTTTAACGAATGTCGGATTCCAGTTTGGGCCGTAGTACAGCGTAGTTTTACTTTAGGAGGCAAGTATGATCGAGTTTATGGATGTGGAAGACAGGGCTTCCGGCGACACCATCATTAAAGTGGTGGGTGTTGGTGGGGCGGGTGGTAATGCCGTCGAGCACATGATCCGTGAGGGCGTGGGCGGCGTTGAATTTATTTGCTGCAACACTGACGCGCAAGCGTTGAAGAAAAGCAGCGCGCATATCAAATTGCAACTCGGCCCAGGCTTGGGCGCGGGTGGCAAGCCGGAAAAAGCCAAGGAATTGGCTGACGCGGATCGCGAGCAGATCGCCGAAGCACTCAAAGGCGCGCACATGGTATTCATTACCGCTGGTATGGGCGGTGGTACTGGCACCGGCGCAGGGCCGGTCGTTGCCGCTGTCGCACGTGAGATGGGGATTCTGACCGTCGCCGTGGTCACCAAGCCCTTTGAGTACGAAGGTAAGCGCAAACGTTTGGCCGAAGAGGGTGTTGCGCAACTGGCGCAACATGTCGACTCGCTCATCGTTATCCTCAACGAAAAGCTCGAAGAGGTGCTGGGCGATGAAGTCAGCATGCTGGACGCGTTCAAAGCCGCCGACAATGTGCTGCGCAATGCGGTTGGCGGAATTGCCGAAATCATCAACGTGCCAGGCCTTGTGAACGTCGACTTCGAAGACGTGCGTACCGTCATGGGTGAAATGGGTAAAGCGATGATGGGCTCCGCGCTGGCCTCGGGTGTTGATCGCGCCCGTGTCGCCGCTGAAGAGGCTGTCGCCAGCCCCTTGCTCGAAGGTATTGAGCTCTCCGGTGCGCGTGGCGTGCTGGTCAATATCACGGCTAGCAGTTCGCTGGGTTTGAAAGAGTACAAAGAAGTCATGGCTACCATCCGTCAATACACGGCCGCCGAAGCAACGGTGATTTGTGGCGCCGTCTTTGATGATTCGATGGAAGATGCCCTGCGTGTGACCGTTGTGGCCACAGGTTTGGGCGGTGTCGCCGCTAAGGCGCGTCGCCCGGAGATGAAGGTGATTGAGACCATGGGGTTGCGTACCGGTACTGACAACCTGCCGATCATGGAGTCGACCAGCAGCCCTCATTTTGATTTGGGTGGCGTCATGACCACTGGTCGTGCAACGCGTACGCCGGCGGGCAACCAAGCCGAAGCCATGTCAAGCGCAGGAATCGATAAGTACGATATTCCGGCATTTTTGCGTCGCCAGTCGGACTAAGCCTTCGACAAGGAGTTCTACAGAGTCGGACCACGTTATGTCTAGTCGCTCCCGGCCCGGAGCGATATGGCGATGTCCAGCAACCCCGGTCGCAGAGGATGCCTCCCTCTGGGACCGGGGTTTTTCTCTAAACGGAAACTACTGATTTCGTTAAACTTGTGGCTATGTTGAAACAACGTACTCTGAAAACTTTGGTCAAGACTACCGGCGTCGGGCTGCACTCCGGCCAGAAGGTGCGCCTTGTCTTGCGCCCGGCCCAGCCAAATACGGGCATCGTGTTTCGCCGTATCGATTTGGACCCGCCGATCGATTTGCGTGCCGATCCCTATGGCGTTGGCGACACCCGTTTGGCCTCCTGTTTGGAGGTTGATGGCGTCAGAGTGTCAACGATTGAGCATTTGATGTCAGCATTGGCTGGCTTGGGCATCGACAACCTTTACGTCGATGTTGATGCATCCGAGCTGCCGATTCTCGATGGCTCGGCCTCACCTTTTGTTTTTCTCTTGCAATCCGCGGGGATTGAAGAGCAGCCTGCCGCGAAGAAGTTCATTCGCATCTTGCAAACGGTCGAGGTGCGTGACGGCGATAAATGGGCGAAACTCGAGCCCTATGAAGGGTTTTCTCTGGAGTTTTCCATCCAGTTCAACCATCCTGCGGTAAATAGCACCGGGGCCACGGCACGGATTAATTTTGCTGAGCAGTCCTATCTGCAAGAGATTGCGCGCGCGCGCACCTTTGGTTTCATGCATGAAGTGGAGTACATGCGCGAACAGGGGTTGGCGCTTGGCGGCAGCCTCGATAACGCCATTGTCATGGACGAATATCGCGTACTGAACAGCGACGGCTTGCGCTACGCCGACGAGTTCGTGAAACACAAAATTCTTGATGCTATCGGTGATCTGTATATCGCTGGGTCGCCGCTGCTCGGGGCTTTCACCGCCTACAAGTCTGGGCATGCATTGAATAATCAGTTGCTGCGCGCCATGTTGGCCAATAAGGCGGCGTGGGAGTACGTTCGCTTTGATGAAAAAGATCAGGTACCGAGTGCGTTGCGCGCGCTTTACCCTCAGGTCGCCTGATCGTGTTACTTCTGCGCCTCATTGCCATCATCACTGCGCTGGCAATTGGCGTCAATCTCTTACTATGGATAGTGACGGGAAATCAGCGCTACTACCACTGGGCGCTAAAGTCAGGAAAATTCGCCTTCATTGCCAGTGTCCTGACCGTGGGCTTGCTGTTAGCCGAACGACTTATCGTCCTTTAATGGCGCTGAGCAGGCGTTTCACGGCTTGGCCGATACTCGAATCGGCCGGTAATTGCTCGGCAAATATGCCAAGCGCTTGTTGTTGATGGGCGCCCGGCATAGGCTTGGGAACGGCTTTGGGGAGTGGCGCGTCACCCGCCGAGGGTTGCACTCTGACCTCTAATTCGCTAATCTTGGTGCCCTCGGCAGCAAAAACGTCCGCCAGACGCGTTGCGCAGTGTCTTACCTTCGCTGCAACGGCGGCATTACTGGCGTAAATAACAAGCTTTCCGGCTCGCAGGTTCGCTACGCGCGAATGGGGTCGTAGGGCAGGGGGCAACACCACCTCTAGGTATCGCTGATAGCGTAGCAAACGCTGGGCATGCGCTGTATAACGCGCAATGCCTTCATCGCTAGCGATATGTTCGTAGAGGCTGCGTGATGCCATACAGATTAAGATTTCATGGAGTGAGCGTGCATCTTATTCTCGTTTCAGACCGTCTGGCGACGGCAAAAAGTTTTACCTTATCGACTCGGCACCTTGTGCTGGCTGGCTTAGCGTTTGGTTTGCTTGTCATTGGTACCGCGACTGCGTTTTCGTATCTGACGGTGCGTTACGCCGCGCACGTGCGCTTGCCTGTTTTGCAGGATCTCGTACGCAGCATTTCGGCCGAAGATAGCCGCCGTTCGGCGGATGTCGCACGTGAAAATATCAATGCGATGGCTGTCAAGCTTGGGGAAATGCAAGCCCAGTTGATTCGTTTGGGAACCTTAGGCGAGCGCCTTGCTGGCTCGGCCGGCGTACGGCTGCATGATTTTCGCGGCAATGAAGCGCGCCCCAATGACGGTCGTGGTGGCCCGTTAATCATGCCGCAGCAAATGAGCACCAGCGATCTGAAACAAGCTATCGATAGTTTAGCTCGCGCCGTGGATCAAGAGGCTGACTCGATGTCGCTGATTGAATCCCAACTGCTGGATGATCGGATTCGCAAAAACCTGCTGCCCACGAGCTTGCCGGTTGATGCCCAATGGAATGCATCAACTTTTGGTTGGCGAATTGATCCCTTCACGGGGCAACGCGCTATGCATGAGGGGGTTGATTTTGCCGCACCGGTTGGTATGCGTATTCGCGCCGCTGCGGCAGGGATCGTGACCTTTGCCGACGTGCATCCTGAATACGGAAAACTGTTGGAGATTGATCATGGCCAGGGCTTGAGCACGCGCTATGCACATGCTTCTGCGCTGATGGTCAAGGAAGGTGCCTTCGTCAAGCGTGGCCAGATTATTGCCGCCGTTGGTAACACCGGACGCTCCACCGGCCCACATTTACACTTCGAAGTGCGCATGAATGGCGCAGCGCAAAATCCTGATCGGTTCTTACGCATGGCGCAGCAACAGAACGGCGTCATAGCCCGCCGTTAAGGCAGCGTTTCACTCTAAGCGCCCTGCTTTTCGCTTAGTGTCGACCTGTTGTCGCCGTATGCCCCACCATCACGGTGGGGCCATCCCTGCGTGATAAACTCCGCCGCTTCGATTTTGCTAAATCGCCAGTGGCGACGCCCTCCATGATTCCCGGCATTCTGAAAAAGATTTTTGGCAGTCGTAACGACCGGCTGATCAAACAGTACTACCAGACCGTACACAAAATCAATGCGCTCGAAGATGGCTGCAAAGCCCTCAGTGACGAAGCGCTTGCTGGCAAGACCGATGAGTTTCGCCTGCGCCATGCCAAAGGCGAGAGTTTGGACGCACTCTTGCCGGAGGCCTTTGCCGTAGTTCGTGAAGCGAGTCGCCGTGTTTTGGGCATGCGCCACTTCGATGTGCAACTGATCGGCGGCATGGTATTGCACTATGGAAAAATTGCCGAAATGCGTACCGGTGAAGGTAAAACTTTGATGGCGACGCTGCCGTCATACCTGAATGCCATTTCTGGCAAGGGTGTGCATGTCGTTACGGTCAATGATTATCTGGCGAGCCGTGATGCCGAGTGGATGGGGCGCTTGCACAAGTTCCTCGGTCTGACGGTGGGCGTCAATCTGTCGCAGATGCCGCACGATGCCAAGCAAGCGGCCTACGCCGCTGATATTACCTACGGCACGAACAATGAATTTGGCTTTGACTATCTGCGCGATAACATGGTGTATGCCGCCAGCGAGCGGGTCATGCGTAGCCAGAACTTCGCAATCGTTGACGAGGTGGACTCCATCCTGATTGATGAAGCGCGTACACCGCTGATCATCTCCGGCCAGGCGGAAGATCACACTGAACTTTATCTGCGCATGAACGCAGTGCCGCCTTTGCTGGAGCGGGGTGAGGCGGCTAAGGATGAATCCGGCGTCGATACCGGCGATTTCACCGTTGATCTGAAGGCCCACTCGGTGTTGTTGACCGAGCAGGGGCATGAAAAAGCGGAAGAGATTTTGGTTCGCCTAGGCATGCTTGCGGAAGGGCAGAGCTTGTATGAGCCGGGCAACATTCTCCTCATTCACCACCTGTATGCCGCCTTGCGGGCGCACAACCTGTTCCACCGTGATCAGCATTACGTGGTGCAAAACGACGAGATCATCATTGTTGATGAGTTCACCGGTCGCTTGATGGCTGGCCGTCGTTGGTCGGACGGATTACATCAGGCTGTCGAAGCCAAGGAAGGCGTCAAGATCCAGTCGGAAAATCAGACCCTTGCGTCGATTACCTTCCAGAACTATTTCCGCATGTATAACAAGCTGGCGGGCATGACTGGCACGGCGGATACCGAAGCCTACGAGTTCCACCAGATTTATGGTTTGGAAACCGTTGTGATTCCGACCAATCGATCGATGGTGCGTAAAGACGCGAACGATCAGATCTACCGTACTGCGCAAGAAAAGCACACCGCCATCATTGCGGATATTCGCGGGTGTCACGAGCGTGGTCAGCCGGTGCTGGTTGGCACCACCTCCATCGAAAACTCCGAGTTGCTCTCGGAGATGCTCAAAAAAGAGAAGCTGGCGCACCAAGTGCTGAATGCCAAGCAGCATGCGCGGGAGGCGGAGATTGTCGCGCAGGCGGGACGCCCCGGCATGATTACCATTGCCACCAATATGGCCGGTCGTGGTACCGATATTGTGCTTGGTGGCAGCATTGAAAAGCAGATTGCAGCCTTGCGTGATGACGAGTCGCTCACCGAGGCCGATCGTCAGGCCAAGACCGCCGCATTGCGTGCCGAGTGGCAGGTGTTGCACGATCAGGTGGTGCAGGCAGGCGGTTTGCACATTATTGGTTCCGAGCGGCACGAGTCGCGCCGGATCGATAACCAGTTGCGTGGACGTGCCGGTCGCCAAGGCGATCCGGGGTCATCGCGCTTCTACTTGGCGCTCGATGATCCGCTCCTCAAAATTTTCGCCGGCGATCGCCTGAACACCATCATGGTGAGGCTGAAGATGCCGGAAGGCGAAGCCATTGAGCATCCCTTGGTCACGCGCTCACTGGAGTCGGCGCAGCGTAAAGTGGAGCAGCGCAATTTTGATATTCGCAAGCAGTTGTTGGAATACGACGACGTCTCGAATGATCAGCGCAAGGTGATTTACCAGCAGCGTAATGAGCTGCTCGATTCATCGGATATTGGCGAAACCATTATCGCCATGCGGCAAGGGTTGATCCACGATACCTTCCGCATTTATGTGCCAATGGAAAGCGTTGAAGAACAGTGGGATCTGCATGGGCTGGAGACGGCGCTGGCCAGTGACTTACAAGTCAAGCTGCCTATCGTCGAGTGGGCCAAAGCCGATCCGCAAATTGGCGACAGTGATTTGTTGAGCCGCATTCTTGCGGCTACCGATGAAGCCTATGCACAGAAAATTAGGCACGTCGATGTGGACGCCTGGCGTGGTTTCGAGCGCAATGTGATGTTGCAAAATCTTGACGCGCACTGGCGTGAGCATTTGGCCGCACTTGACCATTTGCGCCAGGGCATTCATTTGCGCGGTTATGCCCAGAAAAATCCGAAGCAGGAATACAAGCGTGAAGCGTTTGAGCTTTTCGAAACCTTGCTGCAAATGGTACGCACCGATGTGACGAAACTGCTCATGACGGTTGAGGTGCGCAGCGAAGCCGAAATTGAACAGGCAGAGGTAGCTCCGCAGCTGGAAAACGTTCAGTACCATCATGCTGATTACGACGAGGTGCTGGGAGATAAAACCGATGAGGAGGCGAAAGCGCAGCCTCAGGTTAACCACAGCCCCAAGGTCGGTCGTAACGATCCTTGCCCCTGTGGCAGCAATAAAAAATATAAACACTGTCACGGCAAATTGAGCTGATCAACACGCTGATGCAAAGATTGACATTCGGCTAGCCGCAATGCAGCACTGGCCGACGCTCATCGAGGATCATTCTGG
>CAZFSH010000015.1:5503-19454 GCA_964521935.1 uncultured Propionivibrio sp. | reverse complement strand
AAATCTGAGCAATCGGCGCAGCCGGGATGGCGCCGAAGAAGGCATATGACGGCGCCTTAGTTCCCAAAAAGCCAAGAATAAAGAAGGTGATCACAAACAAGGTCAGCATGGCTTTAGTAATCGGGCCACGATACCTGATCGACTTGACCGGGCTACGATCCAGCCACGGCAAGAAGGCAAATACCACCACGCCAGCACCCATCGCCACCACACCCCAGAACTTGGCGTCAATACCAAAGAGCGGGTAGGTCACAGCACGCAGCAGCGAGTAATACGGCGTGAAGTACCACACCGGGGCAATGTGTGGAGGAGTCTTCAGCGGATCGGCCGGATCAAAGTTGTTGTACTCAAGGAAATAGCCACCGCCTTCAGGCATAAAGAAGACAATGATGCTGAATACAAACAAGAAGACGACAACGCCCACAATATCCTTGACGGTGTAATAAGGATGAAAAGGGATGCCATCCAGCGGAATGCCGTTTGCATCTTTCTTCTTCTTAATTTCAACACCATCCGGATTGTTCGAACCCACTTCGTGAAGCGCCAGAATGTGGGCGGCTACCAAGCCAATCAAAACCAGCGGCATGGCGATAACGTGGAAGGAGAAGAAGCGATTCAGCGTCGCATCGCCCACAACGTAGTCACCACGCAGCCAGATCGAAAGATCCGGGCCAATGACTGGAATAGCTGAGAAGAGATTGACGATAACCTGCGCACCCCAGAAGGACATCTGTCCCCACGGCAGCAAGTAACCGAAGAAAGCCTCCCCCATCAAACATAGGAAGATGCCCATGCCGAATAGCCAGATCAACTCACGCGGCTTACGATATGAACCGTAGAGCAAGCCACGGAACATGTGCAAATAAACCACGATGAAGAAGGCGGAAGCGCCGGTCGAGTGCATGTAGCGAATCAACCAACCCCACGGCACATCACGCATGATGTACTCGACGCTGGCAAAGGCAACCGGCACACCCGAGGCATTCAAGGAGGCATCCGGCTTAAAGTGCATCACCAGGAAGATGCCGGTAACAATCTGAAGCACCAGCACCAGCAGTGCCAGCGAGCCAAAAAAATACCAGAAGTTAAAATTTTTCGGTGCGTAATACTCAGAAAGGTGAGCTTTGTACTGGGCTGTCAGCGGAAATCGGGCATCAACCCAATCCAGAAGTCCCTGCAGTTTCGGATTCAATGAACTCATTGTCGTTTATCCCCTTAAGCCTTCTTGTCTTCGCCGATGAGTATCTTGCTGTCACTCAGGTACATGTGCGGCGGAACTTCAAGGTTATCCGGCGCTGGCTTGCTCTTATAAACGCGGCCAGCAAGGTCGAACGTGGAACCGTGACATGGACAGAGGAAACCGCCTGCCCAGTCGGCCTCAACACCAGACTCGGTGCCGGTTTTGAATTTTTCCGTTGGTGAACAACCAAGGTGGGTACAAATACCTACCGCTACCATAATCTCAGGCTTGATCGAGCGCGTTTCATTCTTGCAGTAGTCCGGCTGCATTTGCTTATCCGACTTAGGGTCACTGACCTTATCGTCGACCTTGCGCAAGGATTCCAACATTTCCGGCGAACGATTGATGATCCATACCGGCTTACCACGCCATTCAACGGTCATCATCTGGCCTGGGCTCAATTTACTGATGTCCGCCTCAACGGGGGCACCGGCCGCTTTGGCCCGCTCGGAAGGCAACATACTGGCGACAAAAGGAACCGCCGCTGCAACGCCTGCAACGCCACCGGCTGTCGCCGTAGCAACCAACAAGCGGCGACGACCACAATCAACTGTTTCTTCAGAACTCATATCTGTTCCCGAAAAATGGAATGAAAACGCTAAGCAAATCAATAACCGTTTGATTCTAGCCAATCGCGCTCTGCAATTAAAGCCCTTGAAGCAACGAATTAAGTGACCAACTTGCTCGCTTTGCTGTAAATCCTTACGGTTAATACTTTGAAATCAGTCAGATGACCTGCTCGGATTTAAGTTTCAGAATTTTTTCTGCGGAATAACCCAAAGCGCGCAGAACCGCCTCGTTATGCTCACCCAAGCGTGGGCCTATCCATTCAGTCGAACCAGGCGAAGCAGAAAGCTTGGGCACAATCCCGGGGATTTTGAACCGGCGACCATCAGGCAAAACAGCCTCTTCAAACATATCGCGGGCAGTAAATTGCGGATCAGCAAACATATCGGCAACTGAAAATATGCGGCTGGCAGGGACTTCCGCGCGCGCCATGCTGGCTAAAACTTCCTCTTCAGGGCGCGCCGCTACCCACTGGCCAATAACGGCATAGATTTCTGCCGCACGTTGATCACGCCCAGCATTGCTCGCCAAGCTGGGATCGTCGGCCAAATCCGGGCGCCCTATTTCCACCATCAGCCGGCGAAAGATCGCGTCACCATTGGCGCCGATAATCAGATGTTTGCCATCGCAGGTGGTATAGGTGTTCGATGGCGTAATACCTGGCATGACATTACCAGTGCGCTCGCGCACAAAGCCAAAGACATCAAACTCCGGCACCATGCTTTCCATCATCGCAAACACGGCCTCATAGAGCGCCACATCAACGACCTGCCCGGCTCCGCCATTCACTTCGCGTTGGCGCAAGGCCATCAACCCACCGATTGCTCCCCACAAGGCGGCAATGGAGTCACCGATCGAAACTCCAGTCTTTACCGGTGGTCTATCGTCAAAACCCGTAATGAAACGCAGGCCACCCATGGACTCACCAATAGCACCGAATCCCGGCTGTTTTGCCATTGGCCCGGTTTGCCCAAAACCTGACAAGCGCACCATGACCAAGCGCGGATTGATCGCGGCAAGTTGCTCCCAGCCCAAGCCAAGCTTTTCGAGCACGCCTGGACGAAAGTTCTCAACCACGATATCGGCAGTTTTAACCAGATCACGTACGATCTGAATACCGTCCGGATGCTTAAGATTGACCGTAATCGAGTGCTTATTGCGTGACTGAACATACCACCACAGGGACGTATCACCGTACAACTTGCGCCACTTGCGCAATGGGTCACCCTCGCCAGGACTTTCCACCTTAATCACATCGGCGCCAAACTCCGCCATGATGCGTGAGCAAAATGGGCCAGCGATCAAGGTGCCCAACTCAATCACCCGAACCCCCTGTAACGGCTTGCTTGCTGTAAGGTCAAGGTGACTCATCACATTATCACCACTGCTGATCAAACCGCACGCCGCTCAATGAATGCTTGCGCAACGGTCGCCGCATCGGAAAATTCCAACTCCCCCCCAACAGGTAAGCCACGTGCGATACGACTGACTTTCAGGCCCCGCGCTTGCAGCAACTCGGACAAATAATGCGCCGTTGCTTCACCCTCGTTGGTGAAATTGGTCGCCAAAATCACCTCCTGAACGACGCCGTCGGTCGCACGGGAAAACAAACGTTCAAAGGCTAGTTCGCGCGGGCCGATGCCATCGAGCGGACTCAACCGCCCCATCAACACGTAGTACAAACCCTGATAAGCCTGTGTCTGCTCCATGCTATTGAGATCAACGGGCATTTCAACGATGCACAGTTGCGAGGCGTCCCGGCGTGGGGAAAGGCAGCGCGTGCAGATATCGTCTTCGGTAAAACTATTGCAGCGCGCGCAATGCTTAAGGTGCTCCAGCGCCGAGGTCAGGCTCTTGGCCAGACGCTCCGCACCACGCCTGTCACGTTGCAACAAATGGTAGGCCATACGTTGTGCAGACTTGGGGCCGACGCCGGGCAAACAACGTAGCGCCTCAATCAAGCCCTCAAGACTAGATGGCGCCGACATACGCTGCCCAAACGGGGAAACTCAGCATCAGTTCAGAATGGCAGCTTAAAGCCAGGAGGCATGCCCATCCCAGCGGTAAAACCGGCCATTTTTTGTTCGGCCGTTGATTCGGCGCGTCGATTGGCATCATTGACAGCGGCCGCAATCAAATCTTCCAGCATCTCTTTGTCGTCCATCACCGACGGATCAATCGTGACACGTTTGACATCATGCTTGCAGGTCATCAGCACTTTGACAGCACCAGCGCCAGATTGACCTTCGACCTCGATATTGGCCAATTCTTCCTGCGCTTTTTGCATATTTGCCTGCATCTGCTGAGCTTGTTTCATCAAGCCGGCAATACCACCCTTCATCATGCTGCTTACTCCTGATTGAAATAGATGAAATCAGGGACGGTTCGCCCTGACCAAAGAACTAAAACTAAATTGGCCGAATGCTCGCTTCGTCTATGCTCGCGTCAAACAATTCCACGGCTTCACGCACGAAAGGGTCTTGCTCAATCGCGGCGATGGCGTTGTCCTGACGCTCACGCTGTGCCACGCGAGCGCGCAACGCCGGGGTTTCGGCGGTATCAGCCAGATCGATGAGCAAACGCAAGGGCACAGAAAAATAACGCGACAGTTCCGACTGGAGCTTCTCTTCCTGTACTTTGCCCTGCAAATGCTTATGCGTCGGCGACAATCGCAAGCGTACTGTCGTAGCATCGCGAGACGACCATTCGCAATGTTGCGCCAACTGCTTGGCCATACCAGAAAGCGACAAGTTAGCGACCACAGTATGCCAATCCAGTTCGCCATCGGCCGTATTGGCAACCTGCCCCGCCTCACTAACTGTTAGCGTAACCACCTGCGGTAATTCATTCGTGGCAGGGACACCAGACTTCGCGATAGGCTCAGCAAAAGTCAGTCGCTGTGGCACGGCGCTAGGCATCGCCGCAGCGGCTGAAGCCGGCGAGGCCGAACGCACTGGGGCGACCGCTCGAGCCGCAGCGTTTGTCACGCCGCCTTGTCCGCCAGCAGCACCGCCGCTGCCCCTCGCCACGCTCCGCTCAGGCGCAAAGGCGTGCAAGCGCAACAAGCTCATCACAAAACCAGCGTACTCATCCGGCGCCAACGCCAACTCATCACGGCCATGAATGCATATCTGATAGGCAAGCTGAATAAACTCGGCATCCAGGGCATCTGCGTAGCGAATCAAACTGTCACGCTCCGCACTATCAATAATCGCTTGGGGGGCAAACTGGACCAAGGCCACACGATGGAACAAGGTCGCAAGATCTTGCAACGCCGTGTCAAAAGACAGGCTGCGAGCCTCCATTTGCTGCGCGACCTCCACCATGCTCAAGGCATTGCCAGCGATCAAGGCTTCCAAAATCGCCATGAGGTGTTCGCTGCTGACGGTTCCCAGCATCGCCAGCACCGCTTCTTCGCGGACTTCTCCTGAACCATGAGCAATCGCCTGATCGAGCAAACTCAGTGCGTCGCGCATGCTGCCAGCCGCACCTTTCGCCAAGGGGCGCAAGGCCGACACGTCAAATGACACATTTTCCGCCTGCAAAACCCGACTCAAATGCTCAACGATATGCGACTGCGGCATCTGCTTGAGGTTGAACTGCAAGCAGCGTGACAAGACCGTGACCGGAATTTTTTGCGGATCGGTCGTAGCAAGAATAAATTTAACGTGGGCCGGTGGTTCTTCCAGCGTCTTGAGCATGGCATTAAAAGCATGCCCGGAGAGCTGATGAACCTCGTCAATGACATAGACCTTGTAGCGGCCGCGCGTTGGCGCGTAAGTCGCACGCTCAAGCAGCTGCGTCATATCCTCGACGCCGCGATTTGAGGCCGCATCGAGTTCAATGTAGTCCACAAACCGTCCGCCATCTATTTCGCGACAGGAAGAACACTCGCCGCATGGCGTCGCCGTAACGCCTGTTTCGCAATTGAGCGCCTTGGCCATGATGCGCGCAATGGTGGTTTTACCCACACCCCGCGTGCCAGTAAATAAATAGGCATGATGCAGACGTTGCGCGTTAAGCGCATGCGTCAGCGCCTTGACCACGTGCTCCTGACCGACAAGCGTAGCGAACGATTTGGGACGCCATTTGCGCGCCAAGACCTGATAGGCAGGCTGACTAACGGCAAGCGGGAGAGTGTCTTCGAACATGGAGTCGATAGTATGAGGGGCGGCGAGCCTGACCCCCGGCACTTGCAGGAATTGGCTGTGGCTGCTTCCTTCCGGACCTGACCAGATTCACCACCCCACAATGCGGGGAGACCCGCCGCTGTCGCATTGTAGCAGCGCGCCCCAACTCAGCAGCACCTTGGATGTTTATTTATAGGCGGTTATCTATGCGCGGGCGACGTCGAAGCTATATTCGCTGTCATCACCATAGCGTTCACGAATGGCATGGACTTCATCGATTCGGCTCAAAAACGCATCAACGCAGGCCGGATCGAAGTGCGTACCCGAATTTTGACGCAGCAAATCAAGCGCCCGTTCCAACTCCCAGGCCGGCTTATAGGGCCGCACGGAAGTCAATGCATCAAACACATCGGCAACGGCCACAATGCGCCCACACTGAGCAATGGCATCGCCCGCGAGACCATTGGGGTAACCTGATCCATCGTATTTTTCATGATGCGTCAACGCGATTTCAGCGGCCATCGCGAGAATAGGTGAAGATGAATCTTTCAAAATTTCCCAGCCTATGGTGGCGTGACACTTCATCACCTCAAACTCTTCGGCGGTTAACTTCCCCGGTTTAAGCAAGATGGCATCGGGCGTACCGACTTTGCCCACGTCGTGCATCGGCGCGGCTTCAAGCAGCATCTCGATATCGTCTTTGTTCCAGCCCAATACTTCAGCAATCAAGCACGAATACTGGGCCATGCGCAAAATGTGCGCCCCCGTTTCCGGATCACGGAACTCCGCCGCGCGCGCCAGTCGCTCGACTGTTTCGCGCTCTCGGGCACGAAGTGCCGCGGTAGCCAAGCGCACCTCTTCCGCCAGCAATGCCGCGCGGTCCGCCAGCAACACATGGCTTCGCTGCAAGCTAAACATATTACGAACGCGAGAGTTGAACTCCACCCGATCAATCGGTTTGGTCAGAAAATCATTAGCGCCGGCTTCCAATGCACGATAGCGGACATCGCTTTCGTGATCAGCCGTCACCATCAGTATCGGCACATGCTGATGACGCTGATGCGTGCGAATACGCTGAATAAACTGTACGCCGTCGAGCTCGGGCATCATGTAATCGACGATCAACAGATCAAACGGATTGGCTTCACACCATGCGATCGCTTCCACCGGATCGCGAAAGGTTCGGGACACGCAAGCGCCAGCCTTTTTAATCAAGGCATCCATCAACGACAGGTTGATCGCGGTGTCATCGACAATCACGACATTCATCGCAACAACTGTTGACTCACTCGTCACGAATAGTTCCCTCAAGTTACTTCAGGTATTTTGTTGACCAAGCGCAATGTAGTCACGCAATGCGGCGACCAAACACGCGCCTTCATCCTTCAACTCGCCAATCATATCAATTGCGCCATCCAAGCTACCGGATTTCGCCAAGATTTCCAGTGCTTCGGCATGCCGGCAGGCCGGGTCAGCGCCAAATGTCGCCAAGGTACCCTTCAGTGCATGAGCCAGGCGATGAACAGCGGCGCAGTCGTGCTCATTGACTGCCTCACTCAAGGCAGCCAAATCGGTGGGGTAATGCTCGATAAACACCGGCGCAATAATTTCCATTATTTCGCTGTCGACGGCGGCTAACTGCTTGGCAAAATCAAAATTATTGCGAGCGGCCGGTGCATCCTCCGTGAACGCTAAGACCCGACCATTTGTGTCATCACTCGCCTTGATACCATCAAGTTTGGTCTGCAAGTCGGCAGGTTTTATCGGCTTGGACAAATAGTCATTCATTCCGGCGGCCATGCACGCTTCTCTGTCACCCTGCATGGCGTTGGCAGTCATCGCAATGATGTGCAATGGCGTGCTAGTACCCAAGGCAATTTCACGCTGGCGCAATAAGCGGGTGCATTCCAAACCGCCCATCACGGGCATTTGCATATCCATCAAACATACATCAAACGGCATTTGCTCAAACAAGGCCAAAGCCTCTTCGCCGTTATGGGCCAAAACACAGCGATGGCCCCATTTTTCCAGCAAACGAATAGCCAACTTTTGATTAACCGGATGATCTTCGACCAACAATACGCTCAAGCCCGCGGACTGGTCACGCAACGCATGGCGCGTCACCAGACCTCTTTTTTGCTCGTCCGGCTCGACCGACTCAGCGTGCCCGAGCAACTCCTGGACAGCCTGGAGTAACTCATCTTCCTCAACAGGCTTGGGAAAATAACCATTCAGCCCCAGCTCACGGCACCGCTGTGCATCACCGCGCATGGCGCCAGATGACAGCACGATCACCGGCGTCGTAAGCAAACGGGCTTGTTGTCTTATCCACTCACCGAACTCAAATCCATCCATAACCGGCATGTGCACATCGGTAAGAATCACATCGGGAACGGTGTCACCCGCCAACCATGCTTGCGCTTCCGCTGCTGAAGAGGCGACATGAACCACCATGCCCGAACGTTTGAGCATGCCGGACAGAACTTGTTGGTTAATCAGATTGTCGTCGACCAACAAACAAACTACCCCGCGCAAACTCGCACGCACCGGTGCATGGCCGGCACCGGACTTATCCACGCCCAGGGTCAATGAGAAATGAAAATCGCTCCCCTCCCCCAACTTGCTGTCGACGCCGATTTCGCCTTGCATTAACTCGACCAGCCGTTTACAGATGGTCAGCCCCAGCCCTGTGCCGCCATAACGGCGCGTGGTCGAGGTATCTTCCTGAGCGAACGCCTCAAAAATCAAGCCTTGTTTATCCTCGGCAATACCAATCCCGGTGTCTTTGACTGAGACATGAATTTTTGCCATTGCTGCATCTTGGCGCAGCAAACGCACTGAGACAAAGATCGAGCCATGGGCGGTAAATTTGATGGCATTACCGACGAGATTGACCAGAATCTGGCGCAAACGGCCAGGGTCGCCCAACAGCCGCGCTGGCACCGACGCATCAACATCGCTGATAACCTCAAGCGATTTTTCATGAGCCCGCGGCGATAAGGTTTTCAGCGTTTCTGCCAGTGTACGCCGCAAATCGAAGGCGATTGACTCGATCCCCAAGCGCCCGGCCTCAATCTTGGAGAAATCGAGAATGTCATTGATGATGACCAATAAGGACTGCGCCGACGACTTGACCACGGAAAGATATTCCCGCTGTTCGCCGTCCAGCTCGGTGTCAAGCACCAGATCGGTCATGCCGATCACGCCGTTCATCGGCGTGCGAATTTCATGGCTCATATTGGCCAGAAAATCGCTTTTGGCACGGCTAGCAGCTTCCGCGGCGTCGCGAGACAGCGCCAAGGCCTGCTCGGTACGCTTTTGTTCCGTGATGTCGGTGCGGATACCAATGTATTCCTGCGGCAAGCCATTCTGATCAAGCAAGGGCACAATTGTCGCCGACACCCAATATTCGTCGCCTGACTTGGCACGATTGCAGACTTCACCGTGCCACACCTTGCCCGATGAAATAGTTGCCCACAGTACCTGAAAAAACTCCGCGCTATGGTGATGCGATTTGACCACGCGGTGGTTGCTGCCGATCAGTTCATCACGGCGATAACCGGAGATGGAACAGAACTTGTCATTCGCATAGGTAATCTTGCCGTCAATATCGGTAATGCTGACAATGGCATGCTCATCGAGCGCAAATTTGAGGTTATCCAGCTTATGTCGCTGGATCTCGCGCTCGCCTACCAGTTCCTGAATCAAGCGCGAGAGAAACTCGATGTTTTCGCTAGCGCCATCAATGAGCGAGACACCAGCGCCCGTATCGCCAACCAACTCCGCCAGTACCTTTTTCAGCGAATCCATGGCGCGGTTGCGCGCCGCAATGTCGTCACGCAAGCGTTTATTGGCTTCACTCAGCTCTTCTGAGCTCAACTCCAGACTGCGTGTGCGCAACTCCAGATCACGGTCAAACTGCTCGTAAGTCGAGTCCACTCGCTCGACAAACTCACCCAGACCGCTAATGACTTGCTGCAGTGCGGGCGAAAGGTTTGCCGCCGCAGCCTCAGCACGAATAGCCGCCAACACATCAGCCAACGACGCTGGGTCATCAATACCCAGCGTTCGCTTCAGCTGGCGTTGCAGCGCGCGATGCACGACCGGCTTGCTCAGACTTCACCCAACCAGGTAATGGTCATGGTTTGGTTGTGTAACTGGCAGGCCACGCCCGGGGCAAAGGGGCTGATCTCACCGTAAGAATAAAAACCGGTCAATGTCGCTTTGCTACCAAACACATCGGCCACCGCTTCGACTTCTTCGTCGACCCGATCCCCCATAACCAGCTTGCGCCCCACACAGCTGACCAAAATTGCAAGGCTATCGCCCGGGGCGGAAAACATTTTCTTGGCTGCTTCGGCAGCCTCTTCAGCCCCATCCACCAAACGGTCAGTACTGGCGTGCATAAGCTTCAAATAACCATTGGCATCGATAGTGCCAGCTAGCGTCAAACTGCCGGTTGCTTCATCAATGCCAAGGATGGTCCGAATCAAGCCGATCGCATTGTGGTCTTCACCCAACATGGCGAAGGGGAATAACAAGCCCGAGGCCGGAAGGTTTTTGGCATGATCACCCAAGTAGCGTTTGTATACTTCAAGCGCCGGCTCGCCATCCAACTCAAACAACACATTCCCCTCACAGCGCGTCACCTTACGCGCCGGCCCAAAGGGCTCCCAGCCGCCAAACGAGCCATGGGCAAAATTCAGACTATCGCCAGCAAAACCGATGGCGACAACACCGCGGTCGCTCACGCCATGGCTGCTTAGGGTCCAGGTTTGCTGGAAAGCACCGCCATCGCCCGCTAGCCCGCCGGTAATGGGAATGCCCTGCCCGACTTGGCTACTGATACCTTCAACCAATGCCGTGCCATTGATCTGAACACCCGGGCCAAAAACCATGACGGCTTTCAAGTCAGCGGACTTCAGTTGCTCGCCGATTCGCGCACCGGCTGCAAACGAATCGTCCATGCCGGTGAGCGCGGTGTTGGCAAACTTGACCTGACTGGACTCAAGTTTCACGCCAGTGAGCACGCATTGATGATCGGTAACGCCAGCGCCACCAATTTCGCCCGCTGTCGAGCACCCGATAACCAGTGAGGACGGAAACGCATCAATCACTGTGCGACTCGACGAGGCCGAGGTAAAAAACTCAACTCCACCAAAAACCAGCACCAGATCGGGGGCCAACGCCGTGAGGGGCGCCAAACTGGCAGCAAGATTGCTATCCGCCGTTTTGAGGGAAACTTGTTGAACTTTCATGATGTCTTTCTCGTTTGTCTTGACGAAGGTAGAGCGCTTTCAATGACTACATGAAAGCACCTAATGCGTTAGCGCAATAGCAGTAAAAACAATAGGGCTAATTCAACAGGAATTTCTCTATTGTTGCAATCTGATCCTCTGCCATCAAGGCGGGGGCATGACCAACACCGGCGACTTCGACTCGCTGCGCCTTGGGGCCACGTCGTGTCATTGCGTCAGCGGTCTCGGGCATAAGTAAATCAGACAGCTCGCCACGCAATAACAGCGTTGGACAACGAATTGCGTCATACACCGGCCATAGCTCCATGTCGTGGTCGCCGTTGGTCTGCATCAACTGGCGAAACGGCTGGGCGATCGCCGGGTCATAGCAAAACTCGATCAAGCCATCGGCAGCGTCGCGCACCACGTGGGTCGTCAAATGTCGCCACTGCGCGTCGCTTAATGGACCGAAGGGCGCAGACACGGCACGCACGAATGCTTCGGCCTGATCCAGGGTCTGGAAGCGTGGTGCCTTGCCCAGATATTCGCCAATACGCGCCACCGACACGGCCGTCACAACCGGGCCTACATCATTAAGCACCAAGCGCTCAATCGGCGACCCGACTTGGGCAGCCAAAGCCATGCCAATCAATCCGCCCATTGAGGTGCCTACCCAGTGCAAGCTGCCAATGGGCGACTGTCCATCGACCTTGGCCAACAAGGCGGTCACGTCGGCGCAATATTGGGGAATTTGATAGTGCTGTGGATCACGCAACCAGTCGCTTTGGCCACGCCCAACAATGTCGGGACAAATCACACGATAGCTTTTTGCCAGCTGACGCGCCAAATCATCAAAGTCACGGCTACATCGGGTCAAACCATGGACACAAACCACCACCTTGGGGTTGGCCGGGTCACCCCAGCTGACGTACGCCATATTGTGAAATCCTGCAGGACTCAAACAACGTACCCGACCTTCAATACATTCAGTGCCAGTAATCACAACCCCTCCTGCCATATTGAGTCAATCTCTTTAGTAAATCTCGCCAGTCACATCCATGCGTGCAATCTGCTCACGCAATTCGAGGATACGCTCTTCCCAATAACGCGGCTTGGCGAACCAGGGAAAGGCCAAGGGAAAAGCCGGATCATCCCACCGCTTCGCCAGCCAGGCAGAGTGGTGCAACAAACGCAGCGTGCGCAACGCCTCGATCAAATGCAGTTCTCCATGATCAAAATCACGCATGCTCTCGTAGCCACGCAAGACATACTGCATCTGCGTAGCCAACTCGTCGCCCTCCCCAGAAAGCAGCATCCATAAATCCTGCACAGCCGGCCCCATGCGGGCATCATCAAAGTCGACAAAATGTGGGCCACCGCCGTGGCCATCACTGCCAGGCGGTGACCACAACACATTGCCAGCATGACAATCACCATGTAACCGCAGCGTACGCACCGACCCAGCCCGTTCATAACAGGCCGCTACTGAATCAAGCGCCTGATCAGCAAGCCCCATCCAGATGGGCTCCAGTTCCTCGGGCAGCGCCTGATGTTCAAGCAGCCAGTCGCGTGATGCGACGCCAAAGCTCTGCATCGTCAACGACTCACGCTGGGCAAACCGCTGACGGGCACCGACGCTATGAATACGCGCCATAAGCCGTCCTACCCATTCAAGCACCGACGGATCATCAATTTCTGGCGCCCGTCCGCCTTGCCGAGGGTAGACGGCAAACTGGAAGCCGGAAAACTCGTGCAAGGTATTGCCATTGATTTCCAAAGGCGCCACGACCGGTAACTCGGCCTCAAGCATTTCGCGCACAAAGAGATGTTCTTCGAGAATCTGCGCGCGTGACCAGCGCTCGGGTCGATAAAACTTGGCCACGACAAAATCGCTGCCAGACGGCGCATCAACGCCAATCTGCCAGACCCGGTTTTCATAGCTGTTTAGTGCGGACAAACGCCCATCGGCATAGAGCCCCACGCTCTCGATGGCATCAAGAATCCAGTCTGGTGTCAGGCGCGAAAATGGGTGTCGCGAACTGATAGCGCAATTGGGTTCGGTGACAGGTTCAGTGCCAGCATTGCGGATAGCCGGGCCTGCTTTTGCCTTCGTTTGGTGGCGTCGGTCAGTCATGATCTGATTATCCATCATGCCAATAGCGCCTGCGCCGCAATCTTTCACGCTCGACCGTTAGTCCTGGCTGGCGCAAATTGATCGTCAGCGCCCCATCACGGTCCGTACGCAACAGTTCAACGTTGCGCACTTGATAGCGCTTGACTACGTCAGCGCGCGGATGTCCAAACCGGTTTCGATAGCCCACAGGGAAAATAACCGTACTCGCCCCCACTGCGTCAATAAATTGTTCGGTTGATGAGGTACGGCTACCGTGATGCGGGACCACCAGCACATCAGATTTCAGAGCGCTGTTGGGCAACTCGCGCCGTCCCACAAGAACTGACTCTTGGGCTGCTTCAATGTCGGATGGCAGCAAAACGCTGCCATGTGCTGCCTCGATGCGCAACACGCAAGCGCGGGCATTGCGCCGAGGGGCATGCCGACCAAGGCGTTCACTATGCTCACTGCTACCATCGGATGAACCCAGCGGATGCAACCAAAACAGGCGCACCCCGTCCCATTCGAGCACCTGCCCGGCTTGGCAGTTATCCGCTGACAGCGTTGCCAACGCCCTAAGAAGTTCTGGTGAATCATCACTGAGCGCATGGGAAACCTGCCTGACCGGTATGGCCTGCAGTACGGATAAGGCGCCACCGACATG
>CAZFSH010000015.1:0-5403 GCA_964521935.1 uncultured Propionivibrio sp. | reverse complement strand
CTGAACTGGCCAAATAAGGCCAGCAAAATCGGCAACATGCCAATGCTCAGCGCCCACTGCGCGCGCAGCCAAGCCTTACTACCGGTCAGAAATTTGCTGCGCCACGTTGCGTCAATAGGTTTCGATACCGCAGGGTCAGGCAACACATCCCGTTGTGCGCTAAGCAACAAAAATCCGACCGCGCCAAACGATAGCCAAAATCCTGCCGCTAACACCGCCCACGGATCTATCGCCACGACAGCAAACAACGCTAAGGCCAGGATACGGCTAACCCCAACATGGCGACGCGTGAATAGCGCACAGGCAACAGCAGCCAGCATGTACAAGGTACGTTGCGCCGGCACGGCAAATCCGGCCAGCGTGCAATAAGCGGTGGCGGCGAGCAAACCGGTGAGTGCACCAACCATCGGCAGCGGATATGAGAGCAGAAAAATGGCCACATTGCCGCCCCGGCGAGCCAGCCAGCGCCAAAGCAATGCAGTCAGCCCATAAGCCAGTGCAGCCAGCATGGTGATATGGAGGCCGGAAATGCTGACCAAATGCGTAATGCCAGTTTTTCCGTACAACTGCCACTGCCCCAAGGGAATAGCCGACTGATCACCGATAGCCAAGGCGACCAGTACCGGTGCATAGGGTAACGGGCCGGGTAGCGGCACAGCCAATCCCGCCTTGCCCATATCGGGCACTGGTACCGCATCGGGCCGCGTCAACGCTGTGTAAAAGCGCTCACGAATATTTTGCCGAATGGGGTTGATGTCATAGCGATTGTCCTTTGCACCAAGGCGTCGCGCGGAATGAGGACGGACATAGCCCGTCGCGCGCACACCACGTTCCAGCAGCCAGGCTTCGTAATCAAATCCGTTCGGATTCATGGTGCCGTGAGGGCGACGCAAGCGCACCGTGAACTGCCAATGCTCGCCGGCACGCAAACTCGCTGGTGAAACCGAGTCAGCAACGGCTGCTCGCTCATCTTTGTCAGCTTCATCGCCCACCGCATTCGATGTTGGGCGAGCCGCATACCATGACAAGCGCAGACGTCGCGGCACGCCTTCCGGGGCATCGACTACATCAAGCTCAAAGCGTATGCCGTGCTCGGCACTCTCGGGTAGAGTCGCGACGATACCGTTGAGCGTGATGTCCTGACCTTCCAGTGACGACGGGAGTGTCTCACTCAAGCGCCAGTGCGCGCTAACCGCTGCCCAAGCATAGCCAAGCAACGCGCCGGCGCAAAGAACGCCGCTAACACTGAGCACCACCAGTATGCGAAAAAAATAGCGCCGTCCCACAGCGGCTGACTTTTGCGTAGACGCCCTATAGGCCAGCGACAAGAACAGTAGCGTGCCAAGCATACAGAGCTGAACACTTGCCGCAGCGGGCAATTCAGCCGCCAGCTGCAAATAGCCAACCCCTGCAACAAAGGCCACAATGAAAGTGCGCATGGCGATGATTAGATCACGGGCATCTGTCAAAATAAGCCCACAACGATCTCTCAATCAGCCTCGCGAAAACGCTATGACTACGCTTGCCTCACGCTATGCCTTCCCGCCCGCCGTCATGCCGGGCTTGGCCATTGTTGATTCAACGGCGCTCTTCCCCGTTCGTCGCGTTTTTTGTGTCGGACGCAACTACGCGGCGCATGCGCGCGAAATGGGCGCTGACCCAAGCCGGGAGCCGCCATTCTTTTTTTGCAAGCCAAGCGATGGCGTGGTTCCCGTCGCCATGAATAGCGTAACCGACATCGCCTATCCGCCGCAAACCAGCAACCTGCATCATGAAGTAGAGATGGTGGTGGCAATTGGCCAAGCAGGTGCCAACATTCCGCTCGACCGCGCGCTGGATCACGTGTTTGGTTACGCGCTCGGCCTCGATTTAACTCGCCGTGATCTGCAAAACGCCTTAAAAAGCAAAGGTCATCCATGGGAGATGGGAAAAGCCTTTGATCAATCGGCGCCTGTCTCGGCCATCTCACCGGTCAGTCTGGTTGGCCACTTAAGTCAAGGCACAATCCAGCTGGACGTCAACGGCGAACTCCGGCAGCAAGGTGAACTCGCAGACATGATCTGGTCTGTAGCCGAAACCATCGGCCAGTTGTCGCAATCCTTGCGCTTAGCCCCAGGCGACCTGATATTCACCGGTACGCCGGAAGGTGTCGGCCCAGTGGTGCGCGGCGACGTCGTAAACGCCAGACTATCACCCCTCACACCGCTACAGGTACGCTTCGTTTAACCTCGCCAAACAGCAATGCGCAAAATTTTTCGACGTTTCCTGCCCGACCATCAGGCCATTCATGGTAACCGGTGGCTAGCGCCGTTCCGCTCGACGCTGTTGCACCCGCGCCTATGGCATCTCAATCGCCGCTCTGCTGCCGGTGGCGTGGCAGTTGGGCTTTTTTGTGGCTTGGTTCCGGGCCCATTCCAGATCATTAGCGCGTCATTAATGGCGGTGCTGTTTCGCGTCAATCTGCCACTATCCATTCTGCTTACGGTCTACACCAATCCGCTGACTATCATTCCGCTATACATGCTCGCCTTCGAGATCGGTCAATGGCTACTGCAAACCCATTCGCAGTTTGTCGCGCCCCCCGAATACGCCGACGCCGGCTTACTGATCTGGTTTGAGGAGCTCTTTACCTGGGTACTGAGTTTAGGAAAGCCGCTCGCACTCGGCCTGGTGGTGCTGGCCAGCCTGCTCGCTGGCGCAGGATATATGCTGGTGCGGGTGAGTTGGCGCCTGCACCTGCTACACCTATGGCGGCTACGGCAGAGCCATTCGCGCTAAGAGCCCGCCTGCAAAACCCCATCGCGTAGATGCAGTACATGGCCAGTACGCGCGGCCAGTTCTGCATCGTGTGTGACGACCAATAAGGCTGCGCCTGTTTCTGCGCAGAGTCCGAGTAATAAATCAAACACCTGATGCGCCGTGTTACGGTCAAGATTACCTGTTGGTTCATCCGCTAACAAACACGCCGGCGACGTCACCAGTGCGCGCGCTACCGCAACGCGCTGACGCTCACCACCAGAAAGCTCACCAGGACGATGCGAAACCCGATGCCCCAGCCCTACGCGCTGTAACTGTTCATGCGCTTGCACCAAGGCCTGCTTGCGTTGCATGCGCCGAATCAACAAGGGCATAGCCACGTTCTCCAATGCCGAAAACTCACCCAGCAAGTGATGAAACTGATACACAAAACCGAGACTGCGGTTACGTACTTCGCCACACTCGCGCGTACCCAGTGTCGCCAGGTCGCGACCATTAAGCAGAACATTACCGGAACTGGGGGCATCAAGCCCTCCCAGCAAATGCAGCAAGGTGCTCTTGCCCGACCCGCTGGCACCGACAATCGCCGCCGTCTCACAGCGGCTGACTTTTAGACTCACATCGGTCAGCACGGTAACACGCTCACCACCCTGCACAAAATGTTTGGACAGCGACTGACATGCCAGCACCGGTGGATTCATGCTTAGGTCACTCATAGCGCAACGCCTCCGCCGGCTGCGTTCGCGAGGCTCGCCAGCTGGGATATAGCGTCGCCAGCAACGTCAAGACAAACGAAGCGACCGTAATAGTCAGCACGTCGGCCCAATGCAAATCCGAAGGCAGCTCAGAAATGTAATACACCTCTTGCGATAAAAACTGCACGTGAAATAAACGTTCAATCGCTGGAACCACGACATCAATATTGAGCGCCAATGCGACACCGCCGGCAACGCCCAGCAACAATCCGATCACACCAATCAAGGTGCCCTGAATCATGAAGATAGCCATGATGCTTTGCGGACTCGCACCCAAGGTGCGCAATATCGCAATATCGGCGCGTTTGTCCTGCACGGCCATCACCAGTGTGGAAACAATATTGAACGCGGCCACCGCGACGATCAGCAAAAGGATCAAAAACATCATGCGTTTTTCGATTTCCACCGCACGAAAAAAATTGGCGTGACTGCGCGTCCAGTCACTTGTCCAAGCCTCCGAGGTCAAATACCCCTGCGCCAACTCAATCGCGATGCGTGGCGCGGAAAACAAATCATCCACTTTCAAGCGTACGCCCGACACTGCATCACCCAAGCGATAGAGCAGTTGCGCATCCTGCATGTGAATCAGCGCCAGCCCCGAATCAAACTCGTACATACCGACGTTGAAGATGCCGACAACGTGAAACTGCTTCATGCGAGGTAAGACCGCTGCGGGCGTAACCAAGCCTTGCGGTGCCAGCAAGGTCAAGGTATCGCCTACGCGCAGCCGCAAACTGCGCGCCAGTTCGGCGCCAAGCACGATGCCAAACTCACCTGGCTGCAAAGCTGCCAAGGAACTGCCTGACATGTGAGCCGAAAACTCCGCCACAGCATCTTCCTGCCCCGGCAGTACTCCCCGAATCATGACGCCGCGAACGCCAGCACCCACGGTAATCATGCCCTGCTCCTGGACAAATGGTGCAGCCGCAAGCACTCGCGGATGTTGCTTGACAATCTCGGTAATCTGCTGCCAGGCATGCAGCTCGCCGCCTTCACCATTCACCGTCACATGTGAAACCACACCGAGAATGCGCGTACGCAGCTCTTTCTGGAATCCGTTCATGACCGACAACACCACAATAAGTGCTGCGACGCCCAGCGCAAGACCGAGCATAGAAGTCAACGAAATAAACGAGATAAAGCGGTTGCCCTGCCCCTCGCTTGCCTTGCTGCGCGTGTAGCGCAGACCGATGAGAGTTTCAAAATTCATAGAGGCGCGATGATAACGAAGATGTCGCGATAGGCCACCAGATAAAATCATTGCCATGAAATTGCTTTGTCACATCATCGTCATAGCGCTACTGCTAATTGCAAAAGCCACCTTGGCCGCACCACGTACTGAGGTCGCCATAGGTAGTACTCTTCCCAATGCCACGCTGCGCGGTCTCAATGGACCGACAAAACAGCTGGCGGAGTTCCGGGGCAAGCCACTGATCGTCAATTTGTGGGCAAGCTGGTGCGGGCCCTGTCGGCAGGAAATGGGTTCGCTGGAACGCTTATTCTGGCGCTATGGTGGCCATCAGTTCAACATCATTGGAATTTCAACAGATGATTATCCAGACAAGGCTCTTGATTTCCTCAAACACTCAAACACTACCTTCAGCAACTACATAGACCAGAACCTGGTGCTGGAAAACATATTCGGCGCCAACCGCATTCCATTGACGGTACTGATTGATGCTCAAGGCAAAATCATCAGCAAAATTTATGGTGCCAAGGAATGGGACAGCCCCGCTGCGGTGTCGCTGATTTCGCAAAAACTGGGGGTTGCCCTGCCACCCTGAAGATAGGTAAGGCAGGACTTGGTCCGCCCGACAGGACTCGAACCTGTTACCCCCGGCTTAGAAGGCACGGATGACTATTTATAAGTAATTGTTTTTAATAACTTTGG
>CAZFSH010000014.1:0-19610 GCA_964521935.1 uncultured Propionivibrio sp. | reverse complement strand
TCGAGCATGGCCAGGGCATCGTTCATTTGTGCGCGCACGCGCTCAACCCAGTCAGCCCAGACCAGCGCCTCGGGACGCCGCCACTCGTACGCTAAAGCAACGGCTTTTTCGGTAACGATGCTGGCGAGCGCAACGCCTTGCAACACCGCGCGCCGTGGCGCGCCGGCGGCCGGCGTCAGCGGAGTCAGCCCCTGCTCGCTCGCCAGTTCATCGAGGTAGTCAATCAGGTACGCGCTCTCGTAGAGCTTCTCACCGTTAGGCAGTGTCAGCATCGGCACTTTGAACAGCGGGTTCAGCGGCCGCATCTGCTCCATGTGGCGAAATACCGAGAGCGAGGTGTGCTCAAACGCGATACCGTAATGGCTCATCGTGATCGCCACTCGCCGGACATAGGGCGAGTCGAAAAGCCCAAGCAGCTGATGCGTGCTCATGGCTGCGCTGCCGGATTAAGCAGGGCATGAATCTCCTCATCCTTGCTCTGCCACAGTTCATTCACCCAGTCTTGTAGCTGACGGCGCAAGGCCGGGTCGCCAGTGGGATCACCCTGCTGATAAATCGTCGGGATAGGTACTTCACGCACGCTCACGATGACCTCGCCAACACGCCCGCACAACAGGTCGATAAAACTGGGGATGCCTCCGGGATAAACAATCGTGACATCGAGCATGGAATGAAACTGTTCGCCCAAAGTGGCAAGAGCTATCGCCAAGCCGCCAGTTTTGGGTTTGAGCAGATAACGGTAGGGCGATTTTTGCGCGGCGTGCTTGGCGGCGGTGAAGCGCGTGCCTTCGAGAAAGTTGATCACCGAGGTCGGCACGTGGGCAAATTTTTCGCAGGACTGGCGCGCCACGGCAAGATCCTTTTTGAAGCCCTTGGGATCACCCGAGCGACGCATAAACGGAAAGTCGAGCGCCCACCAGGCCAGCCCCATGACGGGTACGTAAATCAGTTCGTACTTCAGGAAAAATTTGAGCAGCGGCACCTTGCGATTGAGCACCCGTTGCAACACCAGAATATCCACCCAACTTTGATGATTGCTGCTGACCAGATACCAGCCGCGTCGGTTCAGCGTCGCCAAACCGGTAATGCGCCAGGGCGTGGCATTTACCCCCTGCATCCAGGCTGCGTTGACCGATATCCAGGCTTCGACCACGGCATTGAGCACCGTGTCGCAAAGCTTGCGCACCGGCGCAAATGGCAAGAGCAGTTTGAGCAAGGCAAATGGCATCATCAGGCTGAAAATGATCAGCGTGTTCACGACCAGAATGGTCGCAGCGATCAGGCCCTTGATAACGTGCAGCACACCCATGAGGTATCTCCCTTGTTACTTTTTATTGCGCTCGGCTGATTATCGGCCAGACGTGGCGTATCGTGAGCGAATCTTGGGCTTGCTGCAAAAGTTTTCTCACCGGTGTTTCCTCACTGGTGTTTTCTGACGATGCCCCGTACGCCGACTACCGCCATGCTGATACGCTCGCCCGCCGACCCCCTGCCGTCGGAGATTACCCCCGAAACCCTGTATCGCCGCCGGCGCGAGTTCATCACGGCCGGATTGGGCTTGACCGCCAGCGCCCTGCTGACAGGGAATGCGTTGGCAAGCCCTGCGCTCGGCCCCGGCAAGGCGAGCGCCTTATCCGTCAGTGATACCCCGACACCCCGCAAGCACGTCACCGGCTACAACAATTTTTATGAATTCGGCACCGACAAGGAAGACCCGGCCGCCAATGCGCACACCCTGCGCACCCGCCCGTGGACAATCACGCTCGACGGCCTGGTGAAGACACCCAAGACCATCGCCATCGACGACCTGCTCAAACTGGCGCCACTGGAAGAACGTATTTACCGCCTACGCTGCGTCGAAGGCTGGAGCATGGTGATCCCGTGGCTGGGTTTTTCGCTGTCTGCACTGCTCAAACAGGTCGAACCGCTGGGCGATGCCAAGTATGTCGAATTCCTCAGCGCGGTGCAGCCCGAAAACATGCCCGGCGTACGCGCCCGGGTGCTCGACTGGCCCTATGTGGAAGGTCTGCGTCTGGACGAAGCGATGCACCCGTTGAGCCTGATCGCCGTTGGCCTGTATGGCGAAGTCTTGCCCAATCAGAACGGGGCACCGGTGCGTGTGGTGGTGCCCTGGAAATACGGCTTCAAAAGCGGCAAGTCTATCGTGCGCATTCGCTTTACCGACAAAGAGCCGCAAACTTCGTGGATGAAAGCCAATCCGCGCGAATATGGCTTTTATTCCAACGTCAATCCCGAGGTCGACCACCCACGTTGGTCACAAGCCAGCGAACGACGCATCGGTGAATTTCAGAAACGCAAAACGCTGATGTTCAACGGCTACGCTGAGCAGGTGGCGGGTCTTTATCGCGGTATGGATTTGAAACGGTTCTTCTGATGACAGCACAGGCACGCACCCAGTCCCTCAAGACGACACGTCTCAGACCCGCACTGCTCAAGCCACCACTCTTTCTGCTCAGCCTGCTGCCGCTATGCTGGTACGCCAACGGTGCCTGGCACGACAGTCTCGGCGCCAATCCGATTGAAGCGGTGACGCGCGGCTTGGGTACCTGGGCGTTGAACTTTTTGCTCCTCACGCTTAGCATCACGCCATTACGCAAGGTGACGGGCTGGACATGGCTGCTGCCTTTGCGCCGCATGCTCGGCCTGTTCTGTTTTTTTTACGCCAGCGTGCACCTGATGACGTATCTCTGGTTTGACCAATTTTTCGATTGGGCCGAAATCGGTAAGGACATCCTCAAGCGCCCCTTCATCACGGTCGGCATGCTCAGCTTTGTGTTGCTCCTGCCTCTCGCACTTACCTCAAACCAGTACGCGATCCGCCGGCTCGGTGGCAAGCGCTGGCAGTCGCTGCATCGGCTCGTCTACCTGATCAGCCTGCTGGCGGTGCTGCATTATGCGTGGATGGTCAAAGCCGATATTTCCGGCCCCTTGCAATACGCCGCACTCCTTGCCCTGCTGTTGGGCGCACGCGCATGGTGGCAACTACGCGGCACACGCGTAACGATGCCGGCGGCAACCACCCCGACACGCCCCAGTGGTCACGCCCAACCGGGGCATCGCACGATTCCCATTGTGATCAAAAAATAAGGATTGCCGCACGTAAAAAAGCCGGTCGCACCTACTGTGCGACCGGCTTGGTTTTGGCTAAAACCGCGTAGTAGAAAGCGCTTACTTGCCGGCTTTGAACGTGGTGAACAAGCGCGAACGTACGCGGCGAATTTCCTGATTGACCATGTCCGGCGGCACCATCAGTTTTTCGGCTTCGCTCGTCAGGAACACGGACTTGTTGGCCGTACGCTCGGGAGCGATCAGCTTGTCAGCTGCGCGTACCGGGCCACGATAGGCAACTGTGTTGAAGATTTCTGCCTGAACTTCCGGACGCAACACGAAGTCGATGAACTTGTGGGCGTTTTCGACGTTTTTGGCATCCTTCGGAATCGCCATCGTGTCAAAGAACATCACCGCGCCAGTCTTGGGCACCAGCACTTCGAGGTTCTGCGACTTCTTCGCGGTTTTGGCGCGCAGCGCGGCAATCGCCATATCACCGTTGTAGCCTAGGGCCACGCAGATGGAGCCATTGGCCATGTCGTTGATGTAACCGGACGAGGAGAAGGTGCGAATTGCCGGACGGATAGTCTTGAGCAGCTTGCCTGCTTCCTCATAGTCGGCCTTGTTGCTGCTAAAGGCGGGTTTGCCCAGGTAGCGCAAGGCCGAAGGAATGAAATCATCCGGGGAGTCAAGCACCGAGATACCACAGGCCTTGGCTTTCATGGCGTATTCGGGCTTGAACAGCAGATCCCAGGCATTTTCCGGCATGGGCATATCGCCGAGGGCCGCCTTGAGTTTGTCCACGTTGATACCGATGGTCACGATACCGCCGGACCACGGCACCAGGTAATCATTGGTCGGGTCCATCGCGGCAGCATTTTTCATCCACCAGCCGTCCAGGTTGTTCCAGTTACTGATCTTGGTCTTGTCGAGTTTTTGCAGCAAGCCGCCTTCGATCTGGATTTTTGCCCAGTTCGACGAGGGCACGACGATGTCATAGCCCGATTTGCCGGCAACCAGCTTGGCGTGAAGGATCTCGTTGGTGTCAAAGTTGTCGTAGCGGACTTTGATGCCGGTCTCTTTGGTGAAATTCTCGATCGTCTTTTCGCCGATGTAGTCTGACCAGTTATAGATATTCAGCACTTTGCTCTGAGCCATGACGCCGGTTGATGCCAGTGTCAGTGCGGCTGTTGCTGCGAACAGGAACTTCTTGGAGGAAAGAGGGGTCATAGGTTCGTCTCCTGATGGGGAATTAATTTCAAGTTGAAAGAAATCAGCGTTACCAAGCCGATGCGTGCTCGTTAAAACTTGTCTATCTTAAAACGAAGTCGGCTATCTGGTGCGATCAACGCATGCGCCAACGATCAGTTCCTGCCACGCGGCGGCATCAGCCGGGCGAACAAATAGGCGGTGAAGCGGTGGGCACGCTGGCGCATGCTCGGGTGAGCTATGGCGCCAATGCAAGACGGCGCCGGATCATGCCCAATTATTTCCTCTTATTGAGAACCATTCTCATTTAATCAATTAGAATTACCAAATGGATGAGAATCATTCGCATTAAGAAACGCATGTCCTTCATTTCCCGGAGACCTTAACCATGAAATTTCGCCTCACTCTGCTCGCTGCCAGCATCGCTGCCGCCATTACCGGTGCCCACGCCGCCGCTACCGAGCTCAACCTTTACTCCGCCCGCCACTATCAGACCGACGAAGCGCTCTATACCGACTTCACCAAGAAAACCGGGATCAAGATCAACCGCATTGAAGCCAAGGAAGATGAGTTGCTTGAACGCCTGAAGAACGAAGGCGCTGCCAGCCCAGCCGACATTTTCATTACCGTCGATGCAGCACGCCTGGCCAAGGCCGAGGAATTGGGGCTATTTGCGCCGGTCAGGTCGAAAGCAATCGAGTCGCGCATTCCTGCCAATTTGCGCGCGGAAACATGGCTGGCGTTTTCTACCCGTGCGCGCGTGTTAGTGATCAACCCGACCATGGTCAAGGCCAGCGACGTACAAAGCTATGGCGATCTGGCCAACCCCAAGCTCAAGGGCATGGTGTGCGCACGCTCCGGCAGCCACCCGTACAACATTTCGCTGCTGGCCTCGATCATCGGCCATAGCGATGAGAGCAGCGCCGAAGCCTGGGCCCGGGGGGTGGTACAAAATTTCGCCCGCGCACCGAAAGGTGGTGATACCGATCAGATCAAAGGGGTAGCGGCCGGCGAATGCGGTGTTGCCATTGCCAATTCCTACTATGTGGCACGCATCCTGGCATCGGATAAGCCCGAAGACAAAAAACTGTCCCGCAAATTTCAGGTGGTCTGGCCCGAACAAGCCTCAGGCTTGGGCACCCATGTCAATGTATCGGGTGGCGGCATGCTGAAGACGGCACCGCATAAGGAGGCGGCGGTGAAGTTTCTCGAGTATTTGGTGTCGGATAGCGCCCAACGTTATTTTGCCGATGGCAACAACGAGTGGCCAGCCGTGCCCGGCGTCAAAGTGGACAACCCGGCACTCAACGCGATGGGGAGCTTCAAGGCCGACCCATTACCCGTAGGCCAATTGGCCAAGCACGCGGCAACGGCGCAAAAAGTATTCGATCGCGCCGGCTGGAAATAAGAGCCTCAGCAGGCTGACACACGCTGGCCGGCGCCTATCTGCCGTGCCAGCACCATGATGGGCAAGAGGCCGACCAGCACAATCGCCAGCGCCACAATGGCCGCCTCGCCCAGACGTTCATCGGCGGCCAGCGTATAGGTCTGCGTCGCCAAGGTATCGAAGTTGAACGGCCGCATCACCAGCGTTGCCGGTAGCTCTTTCATCACATCCACAAACACCAGCAAAGCCGCGGTCAGCACACTGCCGGACAACACGGGCAGATGCACGCGGCGCAGGGTTTGCGCCGGCGTGCATCCCAAGCTGCGCGCAACGGCATCCATCGACGGCGTCAAGCGTGCAAAGCCTGCCTCCATGGTTTGCAGAGCAATAGACAGAAAGCGCGCCAGATAAGCATAAATCAGTGCGGCGATGCCACCCGTAAGCAACAGACCGGGATGCACCCCGCTGAGCGACTGCCACGCCGCGGCCAAAGCGTGATCCAGGCGCGTCACGGGAATTAAGACGCCCACCGCGATAACTGATCCGGGTACGGCATACCCGAGGCTGACCAGGCGCGACGCAACGCGCGGCAGCCAGGCACCACCACGCGCCGCATAGGCCAGGATGAGCGCCAGGAACGCCGCCAGGAACGCCGCCGTACCGGCCAGCGTGACGCTATTACCCGCCAGTGTGAAAAAACGTGACAAGGGCAAGGCGGCGTCATCCGCTTGCGCCAGACGCAGCAAGAGCAGCGCCGGGATGACAAAGCCGACGCTCACCGGCAGCAAGCAGCCGAGCAAGGCCAAGGCAGCTTTCGCACCCGTCAACATTCGCCGCGGGTTGCGCGCACGGCTGGCGCTATCGTTATAACGAGCGCGGCCACGGCTCACGCGCTCAAGCAACAACAACAGCAACACAAAGGAGAGCAGGCAACCCGCCAGTTGCGCCGCCGCGGTGCGATCGCCCAAGGAAAACCAGGCGCGGTAAATACCCGTCGTGAAGGTCGGCACGGAGAAATAAGCCACCGTGCCATAGTCGGCCAAGGTTTCCATCAGGGCCAGGGTAATGCCAGCCACGATAGCGGGTCGCGTCAGAGGCAGGAGCACGCGCCAGATCGCGGCACTGCGCGACAAACCAAGGCTGCGCGCGGCCTCCAAAGTGCCTACCGCCCGCTCCAGAAAAGCCGTGCGTACCAGCAGATAGACATAGGGATAGAGCACGCAGGAAAACAGTACGATGGCACCGGGCAAGCTGCGGACATCAGGAAACCAGTAATCGGCGCGCGTCAAGCCAAAGCTCTCGCGCAAAGCGGTTTGCACCGGTCCGACAAACTGCAAAAAATCGGTATACACATAGGCCAACACATAGGCCGGCATGGCCATCGGCAAAAGCAAGGCCCATTCCGCCTGGCGCCGGCCGGGGAAATCATGCAGTGCCACCAACCAGGCAGCGCCGGTGCCCATTGCCGCGACGCCAAGCCCCACGCCCAGGCACAGCCAGAGCGAGTTGCGCAAATACTCGCCGAGCACCGTATCGACCAAATGCGCCCACGTATCACCGGTACCGCCCGTAAGCAGATTGGCCGCCACCGAGAGTACCGGTATGGCAATCGCTACGGCCAACAGGACGGCAGCAGCCGTCAGGGAAGACGGGAAATAACGGGGAGGCAAAAACGGAAAAATGTGGTGCACAGGATGAGTATACTTGCGAATCACTCTCATTAAGACGCGCCATCTACGTCACCCCGCCCTCATGACTCCGCCCCTGCTCGACGTCGCGCAACTCTCCCACGCCTATGGCAAGACCCCGGTAGTGCGTGCGCTCTCGTTTCAGCTGGCGCGCGGTGAAATCGCCTGCTTGCTTGGTGGCTCCGGCTGCGGCAAAACCACCGTCCTGCGGCTGATCGCCGGCTTTGAAGCGCCGCAGGCCGGCAGCATCTGCCTTGATGGTGTGGTGATTGCCAACGCACAGCAGCAAACACCGCCAGAACAACGCCGCATCGGCATGGTGTTTCAGGACTACGCCCTCTTTCCCCACCTCACCGTCGCCGAAAACATCGGCTTTGGCTTGCACGCGCAAAAGTCAGTCGCTGTGGGACGGCGCATAGACGCCATGCTGGCGCTGGTTGGCCTTAGCACGCATGGCCAACGCTACCCGCACGAACTATCGGGCGGCCAGCAGCAACGTGTCGCCCTGGCCCGGGCGCTCGCACCAGAACCGCATCTGCTGCTGCTTGATGAACCCTTCTCCAACCTCGACGTCGCCCTGCGCGAACGCCTCTCGGTCGAAGTGCGTGACATCCTTAAGCAGTCCGGCACCTCCGCCATTCTGGTCACGCATGACCAGCACGAAGCGTTTGCCGTCGCCGATGTCGTGGGCGTGATGCGCGAGGGCCGCATCGAACAGTGGGCGCCGCCGTACGAGCTGTATCACCGCCCCGCCACGCGGGCCGTCGCCGACTTTATCGGCCAGGGCGTGTTCCTGCCCGGCGAGGTCACGGGGCAAGGCGAGGTAGATGTCGAGCTGGGCACCCTGCGCTCCGAGCTGCCGCTCGAATGCGCCGAAACCTGCCTGCGCTGCCAGCGCGACTGTCATCTCGATGTACTACTGCGCCCCGACGATGTGGTGCATGACGACGACAGCCCGCTCAAAGCCACGGTAGTCAGCAAAGCCTTCCGTGGCGCCGATTTTCTCTACACGCTGAGCCTGCCCTCCGGCCGCGAAATCCTCTCGCTGGTGCCCTCGCACCACAACCACGCCGTCGGCGAAGCCATCGGCATTCGCCTGGTTGTTGATCACGTCATCGGCTTTCGCCGCGGCGACGGCGTGCGCCAAGAAGCAGCGGGCTCTCACTAACTCCCTCCCCCGCACAGCGCATGACTCCTTCTTCCCTACCCCAACTTGCCGACCAGCTAGCTCATAGCGGCGAACACGGTACCGCTGCCGTCTGGCGCCACTTTCACACGCTGTGCACCACGCCCCGCCAGTCGAAAAAAGAGCAGGCGCTGATCGCCACGCTACGCGCCTGGGCCGATACCAAGGGGATTGCCAATTCAGTCGACACCGCCGGCAACCTGCTGCTGCGCAAACCCGCCAGCCCCGGCTACGAACGCGCACCGGGCGTGATCCTGCAAAATCATCTGGACATGGTCTGTCAGGTGAATCAGGGCGTCGCGCACGACTTTTCGCGTGACCCCGTGCCACTGACCCTGCGCGACGGCTGGGTAATTGCCGAGCGCAGCACCTTAGGCGCGGATAACGGCATTGGCGTCGCGCTGGCGCTCGCCGTGCTGGAGCAGAACGATCTGTTGCACGGGCCACTGGAAGTGCTGCTGACCGTCGATGAAGAAGAAGGCATGGGCGGGGCCTTGGGTTTACCTGACGATCTGCTCAGCGGCACCTTGCTGCTCAATCTCGACACCGAGGAATGGGGCGAGTTTTACATCGGCTGTGCCGGCGGGCTGGAAGTGGATGCGCATCGGCCGCTGCGCCGCGAGCCCATTGCTGCAGGCCGCACGGCCTTGACGCTGACCGTCGACGGCCTCACCGGCGGCCATTCCGGTGCCGACATTCACCTCGGGCGCGGCCACGCCAACAAGCTGCTGGTGCGGGCGCTGCGCCTGCTGGAAAGTGAGGTCGATCTGCGTCTGGTCAGCCTGGACGGGGGCACAGCGCGCAACGCCATTCCGCGTGAAGCCACGGCGACCATCACGCTACCGGCGCACGAAGTCGAGGCGGCCAGTACTTTGGTCGACACGCTGGCCGCCACCCTGCGTACAGAACTCGCCGGCGTCGATAGTGGCGTCGCCCTCCATCTGAGCCCAACCACACTCGACCACGCTGCCACGCACATCACCACACACGTAGCGGCGACCGAACAAAGCGCCATGCTGGCCCTGCTGCACGCCGCCCCCTGGGCAGTGCGGCGCATGAGCCCGAGCGTCGCGGGTGTGGTGGAAACCTCGAACAACCTTGGCACCATGCGCATCGATGCCGAGGGCTTCCGCTGCAATTTCATGGTGCGCTCGCTGGTCGATTCTGCCGCGCAAGCGCTGGGCGATGAGCTAGCCAGCCTCGCCGCACTCGCCGGCTGCTCGGTGGAAATCAGCGGCCACTATCCGGGCTGGCGGCCCAACCCCGAGTCGGCCTTATTGCAGCGCTGCCGCAGCGTGTACGCACAAAAATTTGGCCAGGAAAGCAAGGTGCAGGTCATTCACGCGGGCCTCGAATGCGGCATCATCGGCGGCAAATATCCGGCACTGGACATGGTCTCCTTCGGCCCGACGATACGCGGCGCCCACGCCCCCGGCGAGCGTGTCGAGATCGCCAGTGTGAACCAATGCTGGCATCTGCTGGTCGCCATTCTTGCTGAACTCACTTCCGCCAAATCATGAAAACCCATATCGCCTACGGCAATGGCATCCACGCAATTGATGCCGAATACGCCCGCGCGCAGTTCGCCGCTATCCACCTGATTGTCGATAACGGCCGCGCCGCCTTTGTCGACACCGGCGCCAATAGCAGCGTGCCGGCGGCACTGGCTGCGCTGACCCGCTTGGGTCTGACACCCGACGCGGTGGACTACGTCATCCTGACCCACATCCACCTTGATCATGCCGGTGGCGCCGGGGCGCTGATGGCCGCCTGCCCACAGGCCAAACTGGTGGTGCATCCGCGCGGCGCGCGGCACGTGATCGACCCAAGCAAACTCATGGCCGCCACACGTGAGGTCTATGGCACCGCCAAAGCCGATGCGCTCTACGGCACGCTGCTCCCCATCGCCGCCGAGCGCGTCATCGAGGTCAGTCAGGGCGATACGCTGCATGTGGGGCAGCGCACGCTGAGCATCCACGACTGCCCCGGCCACGCCAAGCACCACATTTTCATTCACGATCATCAGGCACGCGCGGTATTCACCGGTGACACCTTCGGTATCAGCTATCGTGAATGTGATGTCGACGGCCGCGCGTTTTTGTTTCCCTCCTCAACACCGAGCCAGTTTGACCCAGTGGCGATGCGCGACTCGATTACCCGCATGCTGGCCTGCGCGCCCGAGGCGATGTACCTGACGCATTACAGCCGGCTCAGCCCGCCCACCGAGTTGGCGGCCACGGTGTTACGCCGACTCGACGCGATGGTGGCGATGGTGCCGATAGCCAAGGAAAAAGTCAGTCGCTGTGGTACGGCGCTGGATTTCGCCTCGCTCAACGCCGCGCTCCATGCAGCCCTAAGCGCCTACCTACTCAGCGAAGCGCGCGCCCACGGCGTCAGGCTCAGTGACGAGGCCTTACTGGACTTGTGGAAAATGGATCTCGATCTGGACGCGCAGGGCCTGGCGATCTGGGCGCTGGGCTAAACACTTACCCCAAGTGCCTGCACACCACGTCCGTCAAGCAGTGAACAACGCGTAACGGTTTTTCCCGGCTTGTTTGGCCTTGTACATCGCCTGATCGGCATGACGGATGAGCAAGTCGGCGTCGGCATCGTCGTCTGGATACAAGGTGTAGCCGATGCTGGTGGACACCATGACGCGCACGCTATCCACCACAACCGGCTCCGCCGCCGCGACGAGCAAACGCTGCAAGACCGTCTCACAGATGGCGCGTGACTCCAGATCAACCAGCACCGCGATGAACTCATCGCCACCCACGCGCGCCAGCGTATCGCCTTCGCGCAAGACGGCCTTCAGGCGCCGGGCCACTTCGATCAGCAACGCATCACCAACGGCGTGGCCATGCTGATCGTTAACCGCCTTGAAACCATCCAGATCCAGAAATACCACGGCCAGCGAACCCAAACGCCGCGAGCTCTGAGCGATCGCCATGCTCAGGCGATCGGCGAGCAATTTGCGATTGGGCAAACCGGTGAGCACATCGTAATGCGCCATGCGCTCCAGCTCGTGCTGATGATTTTTCAGCATCGTGATGTCATTGAACAAGCCGACATAGTTGGTGATCACGCCCTGGGCATTGCGCACTTCGCTGATCGTTAATTGCTCGACGTACAAGCTACCATCTTTGCGCCGGTTCCAGACTTCGCCATGCCAGTAGCCATGCTCATTCAGCGTCTGCCAGAGCAACTGAAAGAAGTCGCGTGACTGACGCCCGGAGGAGAGCACGTTCGGCGTTTTGCCCAGCACATCGGCCTTGTCATAACCGGTGATACGGGTGAACGAAGCATTCACATCAACGATCCGGCTCAGGGGGTCGGTAATCACAATGCCCTCGCGGGCGTTACGAAATACGCTGGCGGCAAGCTCCAGCTTCACCTCGGCTTGCTTGCGCGCGGTAATGTCACTAATGACGCCAAATATGGTCCGCCGATTCGCGTCGTAGGTCGCTTGCGATTGAATGTCCTTGATCTCGCCGGTGTCCAGACTGCGGATCTTGAATTCGATGTCATAAGGCGCGCCCTCGTTCACCAAAGCGGCCAAGGCGGCGTCAATGACCGGGCGATAGTTTTCCAGCGGCACCGTGCGTATCGCCTCAAGGTCGAGCAGGTGCGGCTGCACACCATATACCGCGCCAGCACCCTGCGAAGCGACCATGGTCTTGCTGTCCAGATGCAACTCCCAATTGCCCGCCTTGGTCGCCATCTCGGCGCGCGTCAGGCGCTCTTCACTCAGCCGCAAGGCAGCCTCGGACTGACGACGCTCAGCCAGTTCGTTCTCCATACTGCCGAGCAGGGCGCGATTGATCATCAGCAGCAAGCTCACAGTCATCGCCATCGCGCAGACCTGATAGGCCAACAAGGCTAGCTTGGCCGCCGTGCCTTGACGAAAAATATCGGTGGCCGGATCAACCACCTCCAGTGCATAAATGATGCGTACCAAACCCAGCACCACCATCGCCGCCAGGACGCCGGCCACCAGCGTCGATTCCGGACGCAATCTCGCTGGCGCATGGCGCCAGGTCAGCCAGGCCGAGTGGCTGCACAGCGCCATCAAGGTGATCGTAATATTTAAATTACGCGCGAATAAGGAAGGGGAGGCAAAGGTGAACCACGCGTGCACGGCGGCAAAGAGCAGAAAAATTCCCAGCAAACGCGGCCAGGAACTGGCTTGGCCGAAATAGCGCGCCAGCCCCACATGCAGCAGTGCCACGCCGCCGGCCATCATCACGCCGGCACCGAGAATCGACAATCCGTCCGGAATGTGGCTGCGCAAACCAAAGAGCAGCAGCGCCAACACTTGCATGACAAAACAGGCCAGCCAATAGCCCGGCCCCTGATAGTCATGCTGGCGCCACAGCGCTGCCAGCACCGCGCAGCACAGGCCAAGGGTGACGATCGCACTGACCAGCAAGGTAGCAACATCAAGCAACAGGGGCGGCACCAGTACGTTCTCCGAATCGGTCGATTAACGGCGGATCAATCATCATATCGAGACGCCAAAAATTTAGCGATAGCTAATAGTAGCGAGGCGGGTAGTTATGGGGGCGAGGATCGCGGCGGTAGTGGTTTATCGTCGGGTTCAGGTTAACCTATCGCCTATGTCGATTGGCAGCCTGTTCCGTCTCATTCTTCTCGCCGCGCTATGGGGCGGCTCGTTTCTGTTTTTACGCTTGGGCGTACCCAGCTTCGGCGCCGGCTGGCTCATCGAACTGCGTGTCGCCATTGCCTTTGTCTTTTTGCTATTGGTGGGACACTGGCTAGGCCGATCTATTGTCTGGCGCGCGCATTGGCGGCATTACACGCTGATGGGGCTGTTCAACTCGGCGGCCCCCTTCCTGCTCTTTGCCTATGCCGCGCAATCGCTGCCGGCCTCGCTGTTGTCGATTTTCAACTCGACCGCACCGATTTGGGGTGCCTTGCTCGGCTTGCTGTTTTTGCGCATCGCCGTCAGCCCCAGCGCCGCCGTCGGCCTGATGCTCGGCGTCGGCGGGGTAGCCGTGCTCACGCTCGGCGGCGGCGCCTCACTGCCGGCGGGCAGTGCGCTACCGATCATTGCTGCGTCTCTGGCACCGGTGTGCTACGCCATCGCCAGCACCTTGGCACGACGCGCCGCCGAGTCAAGTTCCGCCTCAAACTCGGCCTCAAACCCCAACTCACTTGGCGCCTTCGAGAACGCCGCGGGCAGCATGGGCGCCTCATCCATTCTGGTGTTGCCCCTGTGCCTGCTGCTGCCCATGAACAGCCCACCCGACGTTCTGGCCTGGGGTTCCGCCCTGGCACTGGGCGTGTTGTGCACCGGCATGGCGTATCTGCTGTATTTCCGCCTGATCAGCGATGTCGGGCCGATGAAGGCCTTGTCAGTAACCTTTCTGATCCCCATATTTGGTACGCTCTGGGGCGTCCTGTTTCTCGGCGAAACGCTGAGCAGCGAGTTGCTCCTCGGTGGCGGACTGATTTTGGCCGGCACGCTGCTGACAACCGGCGCGCTGCGCTTTCCCTCAGGGATGGCAAAAAACGAGTAAAACCGCACGCTCATGCTTGCTTCCATGCACTCTCGTACGCACCCTTTTCAACTATCGCCATGACCTCAGCCCAGCGCTCCTCCCGTCCCTACGACATCATCGTATTCGGTGCCACCGGTTTCACCGGCGAACTGACCGCGACCTATCTAGCCAAGACGGCCGCTACCATCAAGAAACAACAAGGCAAACCATTGCGCTGGGCACTCGCCGGGCGCAATCTGGCCAAGCTGGAGCAGGTGCGCAGCCGTCTGAGCGCGCTCAACAAAGCCTGCGCCACGCTGCCGTTGCTTGACGTCGACAGCAGCAATGCCGGCGCGTTGAAGCGGCTGGCAGAATCGACCCGCGTGGTCATCACCACCGTTGGCCCCTACCTCACCTACGGCGAACCGCTCGTCGCCGCCTGTGCGGCAGCCGGCACTGACTACGTCGACCTCACCGGCGAGCCCGAATTCGCTGATCGCATGTGGCTGAACTATCACGCCAAGGCCAAAAAGACCGGCGCGCGCATCGTGCATAGCTGCGGCTTCGATAGCATTCCGCACGACCTCGGCGCCTTCTTTACCGTGCAGCAACTGCCCGAAGGTGTACCGATTACTGTCGAAGGTTTTGTACGCGGGGGCGGTAATTTTTCTGGTGGCACCTTTCATTCCGCAATCACCGCGATGTCACGCCTGCGCCAGTCGCGGGGTATCGCCCAGCAGCGGCGCGAGAAGGATGTGCGCCCCGCCGGCCGCCGCATCGGTTCCACGCACGAGCGCATCAAAACCAGCCATGTGCTCGGCAAGCGCATGTGGGCGGTGCCCATGCCCACCATCGACCCGCAAATCGTGCGCCGCTCGGCGGCAGCCAACCCGCGTTACGGCCCCGACTTTCGCTATGGCCACTACGTGCTGGTGAAAACTCTGCCGCGCGTGGCCACGCTGCTGGGCGGCATTGCCGGCATGGTGATTGGCGCGCAAGCAACATTCACCCGCGAACTGCTGCTCAAATTAAAAAGTCCGGGCGACGGCCCAACGCCTGAACAGCGCGAAAAAGCCTGGTTCACGGTGAGTTTCACGGGCGAAGGCGGCGGCAAACGTGTCGTCACCCAAGTCAGCGGCGGCGACCCCGGCTATGGAGAAAGCTCGCGCATGCTCGCCGAGTCGGCGCTCTGCCTGGCGTTCGACGACCTGCCTGAGAGCGGCGGCGTACTCACGCCGGCGCAAGCCATGGGCAACACGCTCATCGAGCGCCTGCAACGCATTGGCATCCGTTTTTCTGTTGTCCAACCCACCCCTTGAAAGGAGTTCAGTGATGAAACACCTACGCCAGCTCTCCCTGCTCTGTGCCGCCTTGCTGTGCACGGCCAGCGCCTTCGCCCAAACCAAGCTCACCTGGTTTGGCCATGCCGCGTTCAAAATTGAAACGCCCTCGGGCAAAGTCGTGCTGCTCGACCCCTGGGTCAGCAACCCGGCGAACAAAAACGGCGCGGCGGATCTGGCCGCGTTGAACAAAGCCGACCTGGTATTGGTCACCCACGGCCATAACGACCACATTGGCGATTCGATCGCCATCGCGCAAAAGACCGGGGCGCAACTGGTCGCCACGTTTGACCTGGGCAAGTCCATTGTGCAGTACCAGGGCTTCCCCGAAGCGCAGTTTCCCTTCAGCAACACCGGCAATTTTGGTGGCGAAGTGACGCTGCTCGACGGTGAAGTCAAAGTCGCCTTCATCCCCGCCGTGCATAGCTCGGCCGTGGCCTACACGAGCAGCAAAGACATCGGCCCCGGCGGCAACCCCGGCGGCTTCCTGGTCACCGTCAAAGGCGGCCCGACGATTTATCACACCGGCGATACCGACCTCTTCACCGACATGGGCCTGATCAAGCAGTTCCGCCCGGTGGATGTGATGCTCACCACCATCGGCGACAAATTCACCATGGGTCCCGCCCGCGCCGCCGTTGCCGCCAGCCTGGTACAGCCGAGCAAGATGATTATCCCGATGCACTTCGGCACCTTCCCGGTGCTCATCGGCACGCCCGCCGAGCTGAGCAAGGAGCTCAAGGCCCGCAAGGTCAAGACGCCGATGCGCGAAATGCAGGTAGGGGAAACGTTGACGCTGTAGCCACCAGTCGGCGTAGTTCGGGCAAACACGAGCCGCAGGATGTGCCGCACTGGCGCTTTTTTTGTAGCGTCGCGAGATCAAGTCCATTCGCCACATCGGCCTTGATCTCGTTCTCGGACACATCGAAACAAGTGCACACGATGTGTCCGCGTACCGGGCCTGATTCGGGTGGTGCGGCAAGCGGTGCAAACAGCCACTTGCGCAGCGCCGAGGTGTTGCCACCGCCCGTTATCAGCGCCAGCAGCCATTCGGTAGCGCGCGTTTCAGTACACAGCAGGGCGCCGGTGAGTTGGTCGTCTTCGATCAGCGCACGTTTCACAATGCCCCGACGGCGATCGTCAAACGCCAAGGTATTGGCGCTCGCCAAATTCATGGTCTGCGCTAACTCTGCCAGCATCTCGGGCGTATCCAATCCGGGCAGCACACTTCCTGCCACGTTCCACGCACGCAACACGACGACGTTGCGCTCGCGTCCGGCACGCGTTAACGTCGCGTAGTCGAAGCGCCGCAGCCAAGGCTGCAATGCCGCGTACACACTGCCGCTCTCATCGCGGCGCAGCGCAACGAGTTGCCGGTTGCTGATGAGCTTCTCTACTTGTACGGCCGCGTGTTTGAGTTCGGGTTGTTTGGACGTCGGATCGGTCAGTGCAGGCATCAGCGCATTGACGCCCAGTCCGGTCAAAAATTGACCACCCCAGTGCATGGGCAAGTAGGTCTGGGCAGGGCGCAGCGTTGCTGAGGCGAACGCGCGAACAAGCTGGCTACCGCGTTTATTTTTCACCCGCACCAGGTCGCCATCAGCAATGCCGCGCTGGGCCATGTCACGCGCGTGCATGTCCAGGCGCGGCTCGGGCGTATGCGCGAACAGGCGCGGCACGATGCCAGTACGGCTCATGCCGTGCCACTGGTCGCGCAGGCGTCCGCTGTTCAGGTGCAGTGGCAAACGCGCGTCAGTGGTCTCGGCGGTGGAACGATGCTGTAGCGCCTTGAAGCGGGCTCGCCCTGATGGCGTCGGGAAAACACCATCGCCGTAGAGGCGCGTTTTACCCACCGTTTCGCCCTGGCACAAAGGCCATTGCTGAGGGCCGGCTTCCTCCAGCAACGCGTACGACACGCCACCGATATCAAGGTCGCGACCAAGGGTAGTGGCGCGATGCTCATTGAAGATAGTTTCGGGAGTTTGGTAAGGAAATAGCCCTCGACGGGCGCCGTAGTACGGTGACTGACTTTGCCCACACGCGTCGAGTTTTGTTTCCAGTCGCTGTGCAAAATCCACCGCAATGCGCCAGTCCGCACGCGCTTCGCCCGGGGGTGGCACGGCGGCGCGCACGCGCGAAATGCGCCGTTCGGAGTTGGTTACCGTGCCTTCCTTCTCGCCCCAGCCGGCGGCCGGCAGGAGCAGATCGGCGAAGGCGGCGGTGTCAGTGTTCGGGCTGACTTCCTGCAGCACGACGAAGGGACATTTCGCCAGTGCCTCATGCACCCGCGTCAGATCCGGGAGCGACTGTGCGGGGTTGGTGCACGCCATCCACAGCGCCTTGATCTCACCGCGACCGATGGCCTCGAACAACTCGACCGCCGTCAGTCCGGGCGTGGCGGGCACGTCGGGTACCCCCCATAAGCTGGCCACTTCCGCACGATGTGCCGGATTGCTCAGATCACGATGTGCGGACAACAGATTGGCCATGCCGCCGACCTCCCGCCCACCCATGGCATTGGGCTGGCCAGTGAGTGAAAACGGCCCGCAGCCGGGCTTGCCGATTTTTCCGGTCGCCAGATGCAGATGAATCAATGCGGCATTGTTGTCGGTGCCGTGCGTCGATTGATTCACGCCCTGGCAATACAGCGAGAGCGCCGTGGCCGACTGGCCAAACCAGCGCGCGGCAGTGACGATGTCATCGGCCCCACGTTCCCCGAGCCCGCAGATGTCCGCCGCCACGGCTGGCGTGTAGTCGCGCACGATGGCTTTGAGCTCGGCGAAACCTTCGGTGTGCGCGGCGATGTAATCGGCATCGATCAGGTCTTCCCAGAGCAGCACGTGCAGCAGGGCGTGGTAAAGCGCAATGTCGGTGCCGGGGAGGATCTGCAGATGCAGGTCAGCGGCTTCGGCCGTGTCGGTGCGCCGCGGATCAATCACGATCAGCTTCATGTCGGGCCGGGCCAGGCGTGCGTCCTCAATGCGCCGGAACAACACCGGATGCGCCCAGGCCGTATTGCTGCCAGCGATCAACAGACAGTCGGTGTGATCGATGTCGTCGTAGCAGCACGGCGGTGCATCAGCGCCCAAGGTGGCCTTGTAGCCAGCGACGGCTGAGCTCATGCACAGGCGCGAATTGGTGTCGACGTTATTGGTGCCGATCAGACCCTTGGCCAGCTTGTTGAAGACATAGTAATCCTCGGTGAGCAACTGACCACTGATGTAGAAGGCGACGCTGTCGGGGCCATGCTCGGCGATGGTCCGGGCAAAGTGTTCGGTGGCATGATCGAGCGCCACATCCCAGCTGACGCGCGCCCGCGCCGCGCCTTTTTCGGTGCGTAATAGCGGGTGTGTCAGCCGCTGCGCCAGCGCTTGCGGCGTCATGGTCAGATGCAGCGTGCTGCCTTTAGTGCACAGCCGGCCGAAGTTGGCAGGGTGATCCGGATCGCCGCGCACGCCGGTAATCTGCGTCGCCGTGTGCTCGATGATGACGCCGCAGCCGACGCCGCAGTAGCAACAGGTGGAGCGGGTTTCTTGGGTTTCCATACCGCGAAAAGTCAGTCGCTGTGGGACGGCACTAATCGAGCTTGAGCCAGACAATGCCGCCGTCCAGCTTGACCGCAAACGGCTTGGTGCAGCCCTTGTCCGGTGCTATCGCCTGGCCGTCCTTGAGGCCGAGCTTCCAGCCATGCAGCGGACAGGTCACCGTCTCACCATGGACAATCCCTTGCGAGAGCGGCCCGCCCTTGTGCGGGCATTTGTCGTGCAGGGCAAAGACGGTGTCATGGGCGGTACGGAAGATGGCGATGTCCCCGTTTGGCGAGGCGACGACGCGACTGCCCAAGGGCGTGATCTCATCCAGCAGACAGACCTTGCTCCACGCGCTCATGCTGTCACCTCGGTCACGGCCGGGAGTTCCTTGATCACGATGGTCTGATACTCACGGCGCACCGCCGGCTGCTGCACCGCCTGCGCCCACGGGTCTTCGTAGTCCTGCAGGGCGAAAAGCAGGCGTTCGTATAAAGCTTTGCGCTGCGCGGCATCATCAACCACCGCCGCCTTGACGTAATCCAGACCGACACGCGCAACGTAGTGGCAGGTTCGCTCCAAGTAGAAGCCCTCCTCGCGATACAGCTGCAGGAAGGCGCCGGAATACTCCTTCACCTCGTCGTCGCTCTTCACCTTGCACAGGAACTGCGCGACCTCGGTCTTGATGCCGCCGTTGCCGGCG
>CAZFSH010000013.1:0-19749 GCA_964521935.1 uncultured Propionivibrio sp. | reverse complement strand
GGCAAAAAGTCGACGACATATTCAGCGCCGCGATACAGCTCGGTGTGGCCCTTCTGGCGGCCGAAGCCTTTCACTTCGGTGACGGTGATGCCTTGCACGCCGCATGCGGCGAGGGCCTCCCGCACTTCGTCAAGCTTGAACGGCTTGATGATGGCGGTTACGAGTTTCATGATGATTCCTTCCATAGTTTGAAAAAGCACACTCCCTATTGCGAGGATCGTGCCATCAGATAAATATTAAAAATAAACAAATAGTTATATATTTTTAACGAGGTGTTTATTATGAGAATGCACCGGTTTGGACATCTGTCACCAGGCGCTAGCACCAAGTCAGTGCGTTAGTTACGCACCCGCATGGGTTGGCAATTTCGCGCGCTCAATCTGGGATGTATTGGGTTAGCCGCATGGCTAAGGTAAAATCAGCGCGCACCATCGAGCATGCGGGCGTCGTATAACGGCATTACCTGAGCTTCCCAAGCTCATGAAGAGGGTTCGACTCCCTTCGCCCGCTCCACCAGAATTTAGAAAGCCAGACCAAGCGGTGGTCTGGCTTTGTGCTTTTTGCCCTCGGTTTATGTCGCCAACCCAATCCGCCCAGTTGTCTTTTTCTGCCATCCGTCGTGAAGTTGTGGCCTTGTGGGCCTTGGCATGGCCGGTTTTGATTGGTCAGCTGGCGACCATGGCGATGGGTGTTGCCGATGTCATCATGACCGGGCATGCCAGCGCAGAAGACTTGGCTGCCGTATCGCTTGGCACGACGGTATGGAACATCATCACCATTACGGCCATGGGCGTGATGATGGCGATCAACACGCTCGTCTCACATGAAGTCGGTGCAGGCAATCATGGCGCTATCGCGTCCCTGGTTCGGCAAGCCTTATGGAAGGGCTTATTCATCGGCCTACTTGCCTGCGTGATCGCCAATCTGGTGACGCCAGTTTTCGGCGTTATTGGCCTGGAGCCAAACATGACGGCGATGGCTACGCGTTTCGTCCAGATCATGAGTCTTGCCATGCCTGCCCTGGGGGCGTTTCGCGCACTCTATGGTTACAGCGCCAGCCTGGGCAAAACCAAACCAGCTATGGTGATCGCACTGGGCGGGTTGGTGTTCAACATCATTGGCAACTGGCTGCTGGTTTTTGGCTATTGGGGTTTGCCACGTTTGGGTGCGTTGGGTTGTGCTGTGTCGACTAGCGCCGGCACCTGGTTGATGTTGCTGGCAATGATCTGGTGGATCAGGCGCGCGCCGGCTTACCAGGCGACCAACCCATTTGCGGCCTGGGAATGGCCGGATTGGCGGCGTATTGGCAGCATGTTGCGCATGGGGCTACCCATTGGCATTACCTATATGGCCGAAACCACGGCGTTTGGCGCGATTGCCTTGCTGGTGGCGCGCTTTGGCGTCGTGACGGTGGCGGCACATCAGATAGCCCTGAATTTTTCATCGGTGGTTTTTATGGTGCCGATGTCGCTGGGTATCGCTTTGATTACCCGCGTTGGGCACACCTTGGGCGCCGATGACCCGCGACATGCGCGGATGGTGGCTTGGGTGGGCGTCGGTATGGCGCTGTTCTACGCGGTGTTTTCAGCAGGCTTGATCGCGGTGCTGCGCGTGCCGATTGCCAGTATTTACACCTCGGACCTTGCCGTACAAGCCCTAGCCGCCGAGTTATTGATATTAGCGGCGGTGTTTCAGTTGTCTGATGCTACGCAAGTCGTTGCGGCCTGTGCGATTCGCGGCTACAAGGTCATGCGCCGTCCGATGGTGATTCATCTGTTCGCGTTCTGGGGTTTATCGCTGCCCTTGGGTATGGCCTTGGGTTTTGCTCCCGCGTGGTTGCCGCTGGCGCCGGCTGCTCCGATGGCGGCGCAAGGTTTCTGGATCGGACTGGTAGTCGGATTAAGTGTCGCGGCGGTATTGCTCACGTTGTTGCTGCATTATTTATCGAAAAGTCGCGCTGAAGCGGCGTAGTGTGCCGTGCCACAGCGACTGACTTTTCGATGTGCGCTATGGCTTAGTGGCTTTGCTCGAGACTCAATTCGATATCCATGCCCACGACGGCATCAAGCACTTCGCCCACGAGATCCATGTCGTGATCTGACCATTCAGCTTCGGGGTCGGTGGATTTCGTGGTTAACGGCGTCAGATCAAAATCAACGAACTGGTCATCAATTTTTAAGGTCTGAATACCCGAGGGGTGATCGACGAGTTTCCAATCATCGGGAACTTCCAACTCGGCGCGAATAATGACGGTCAGTTTTTTCATGAAGCGACTCCTTGCGGCAAACGCGCACTGTAGCAGCTTGCGCTCGCCGTAACCACGAAGACATCCTTATCACTACGAATTCAGCGGGCGCGCAGGCAAATAGCGAGTTCTGTGAGCCCGTTTGGGTGGGCAATCTGTGGGAACGGCGGTTTTTCCCACTCCCAGTGTCCGTCATGGAACAGTGCGCGCATGGCATGCACGTCACAGTGATAGGGTGGGCCTTGCACTAAACCCGCGGCGGCTTCCGGTTTGAGTGCTTGCATAAACAACGCATACAGTCGTCCGCCCGGCATAAGCCAGCTGCGCAGGGAGTCAACATATTTCAGCCAGTGATCAGGGTGTAGCGCACACAGACAGGTTTGCTCATAGATAGCATCGAAACGAGTATCTGGTCGCCATTTCAATACATCGGCCTGCACAAGTTGCGCGCGTAGGCCTTGCTGATCCAACAAATTTTGTGTTCGCTCAATCGCCGCCGGGGCGTAATCAAGACCAGTGACATCAAAACCGTGTTTTGCCAACTCGGCGACTTCCCAACCGGCACCGCAACCGGGAACGGCAATGCGTGCCGGTGGCGATAAATGGCCAGCAGCAATCCACGCGTGAAGTTGCGGATTACTGCCGCCACGATCCCAGCCGGTTTGCTGAGTGCGATAGCGCTCTTGCCAAAAATCAATCGTTGGGCCGGCCATAACCACACTAAGCGCCGTACCCCAGCGACTGACTTTTGTTAAACATCAATATTTTTTGCGTAGAGCGCATTGCTTTCAATAAAGGCCCGACGCGGTTCCACATCGTCGCCCATGAGCGTGGTGAAAATTTCGTCGGCGGCGATCGCATCATCAATCTGCACGCGGAGCAGACGGCGAACAGCTGGATCCATGGTGGTTTCCCATAACTGCTCGGGATTCATCTCACCCAAACCTTTGTAGCGCTGCTTGGCCAGGCCACGTTCAACTTCGTTGAGTAACCATTTCATGGCTTCAGCAAAACTATTCACTGCCGCCGATTTTTCGCCACGCTTGATTTGAGCCCCGGCACCAATCAAACCAGCGATGAGTTGTGAAGTCTTGCGCAATTGCGCGTAATCGCCGGAGTGCAGGAAGGCAGCATCAATGCGACCAGTTTTGGTATTGCCGTGATGTTGGCGCTCGATCAAAATATTCCATGATTCATCACGTGGTTCAAACCATGCACGTACTTGCGTTTCGGCAGCGACCAATGGTTGCAGTCGCGCTGCACTTTCTGTGGCTTTGGTTTCATCAGAAATATCGATATTGACATCATTGGCCAACAACAACTGCAGAATTGCGGGGTCAATAAAATCACCCACGCGCCGAATTACGGCTTCCGCAAGAATGAAGCTACGGGCGAGTTCGCCTAAGGCTTCGCCGCGAATTACCTGCGCACCTTCGCTCGGCAGCAACTCCGCACCATCCAAGGCGTTGCGTAGTAAATGCTGGTTCAGCTCGTTATCGTCCTTAATGTAGGTTTCAGTCTTACCTTGTTTGATTTTGTACAAGGGCGGCTGGGCGATATAGACATAACCGCGCTCAACCAACTGGGGCATTTGACGGTAAAGCAGTGTGAGTAGCAGGGTGCGAATGTGTGCGCCGTCAACGTCCGCATCGGTCATGATAATGATGCGGTGATAGCGCAACTTATCGATATTGAAATCCTCAGTGCCAATCCCGCAACCCAGCGCCGTAACCAGTGTGACGATTTGCTCAGAGGCAAGGAGTTTGTCGTAGCGAGCTTTTTCTACGTTAAGCACTTTGCCGCGTAGCGGCAGGATGGCTTGAAATTTACGATCGCGACCTTGCTTGGCGGAGCCGCCCGCAGAGTCACCCTCGACGATATATACCTCACATAACGCAGGATCTTTTTCCTGGCAGTCAGCAAGCTTACCCGGTAAGCCAAGACCATCCAAAACGCCTTTACGACGCGTCATTTCACGTGCCTTGCGCGCCGCTTCACGAGCACGTGCGGCTTCGACAATCTTACCGGTGATGACCTTAGCGTCTAACGGGCGCTCTAGTAAATAATCAGCGAGTTTTTGCGCAACCACTTCTTCCACCGCAGGTCGTGCTTCAGAAGAAACTAATTTCATTTTGGTTTGCGAGGCAAACTTGGGGTCGGGCATCTTGACTGACAACACGCAGGCCAAGCCCTCGCGCATATCGTCGCCAGTGATATCGATCTTGGCCTTCTTGGCGATCTCGTTTTCTTCGATGTATTTGTTAATGACGCGCGTCATCGCAGCGCGCAAACCGGTCAGATGTGTACCGCCATCAGACTGCGGAATATTATTGGTGTAGCACAGCACTTGCTCTGCATAGGAATCGTTCCACTGCATGGCAACTTCAACGCCAATCGGCACTTCGCCTTGCATCGATTCGCCGACGGAATAAAACACGTTGGGATGCAGCACGCTTTTTGCGCGGTTGATATATTCGACGAACCCTTTGACGCCTCCGGCAAACGCAAAGTTTTCTTCCTTGCCATTACGCTGATCGACAAGTTTGATCTTGACGCCGTTATTCAGGAAGGACAGTTCTCGCAGCCGCTTCGCCAGAATGTCGTAGTGCCATTCGATGTTGCCAAAAATTTCTTCGTCGGCCAGAAAATGGACTTCGGTACCGTTACGCTCGCTATCACCAATAACTTTTAACGGCGACACTTCAACGCCATTTTGTACTTCAATCAAGCGGTCAATGGCATGGCCACGATTGAATTCCATAAAGTACTTTTTACCGTCACGACGCACTACCAAGCGCAGCCATTTTGATAAGGCATTGACACACGAAACACCCACACCATGCAAGCCACCAGACACCTTGTAGGAGTTCTGATTGAACTTGCCACCCGCGTGCAGCACACACATGACAATCTCGGCGGCTGAGCGCTTTGGCTCATGCTTGTCATCAAATTTGATGCCGGTAGGAATACCCCTGCCGTTATCAGTGACAGACAGCGAGTTATCGGTATGAATGGTGATGACGATGTCATCGCAGTGGCCAGCAAGCGCTTCATCGATGGCGTTATCAACAACTTCAAACACCATGTGATGCAGGCCTGTCCCATCGGAGGTATCACCGATGTACATACCCGGACGCTTGCGAACGGCTTCAAGCCCCTCCAGTTGTTGAATACTTGATTCGTCGTAGGCGGGGCCGGGGGCTGTTGTGGTCATAGAGGCTTCTTGCATTAAATACGCATGGGCATAACGACGTATTTGAAGTGGTCGTTATTGGGAAGGGTAAAGAGTGCGCTGGAATTGGAGTCAGCCAAACGTAGTTCTACAGTTTCGACGTTAACGTTATTCAGCACGTCCAGCAGGTAGGTGACGTTAAAACCAATATCGAGCGCTTCCTGGTTGTAGGCAACCTCGATGTCTTCGAGTGCATCTTCCTGGTCAGCATTTGATGACATGATCTTCATGCTGTCATTACCGAGCACCAAACGTACGCCGCGAAATTTTTCGTTGGTCAGAATCGCTACGCGATGCAGGGACTGCAGCAATTGATTGCGATTAAGCGAAATTAACTTGCCATGATTTTGCGGAATTACCCGTTCATAGTCGGGAAACTTGCCATCAATCAGTTTGGACACAAGCTCGACATTACCGAAGCGGAAGCGCGCTTGTGTCGGCGTCAGAATGATCTCTAGGACTTCATCGTTATCAGAAAGCTGACGAGAAAGTTCCAGCACGGTTTTACGCGGCAGGATTACTTCTATCGGAATGAGTGGCTCGCCCATCGTCTCGCTGGCATAAGCCAGACGATGGCCGTCAGTGGCCACCATGATCAAATCGCTGCCCTTGGCAACCAGGAGCAAGCCATTCAGGTAGTAGCGAATATCCTGCTGGGCCATCGCGCATTGCACAAGCGAGATCAGGCGCTTCATCTGCCCTTGCGTCAATTGCAGACGTGTTGACTGGCCATCGGAGATTGTCATGCGTGGGAAATCTTCGGCCGGCAGTGTTTGTAGATTGAAACGGCTCTTGCCCGACTTCAACTGCAAACGCTTATCGTCCATCACCAAACTAACTTCGGCTTTGTCATCTAGCGAACGCAGGATGTCTTGCAGTTTGCGCGCGCCAACCGTGACTGACGTATCACCTTCGCTGGGAGCGGTGGTGGATGTCGTGATCTGTATTTCGATGTCTGTCGCCAAGAGCGTGAGCACATCACTCTTTTTTTGCAGCAGGACATTCGACAGGATAGGCAGCGTGTGCCGCTTCTCAACAATGCCACAAACTGCCTGCAGTGGCGAAAGTAAGTTGTCCCGTAAACCTTTAAATAAGAGCATATATATAACTCCTGATGATGATGATGTGACGTCTTTTGTGTGGATAACTGACTAATGTCGAGATATATCAACTTGTTAGTCTATCTGTAACACTGTGGAGAATTGACGGTGAACTGTGTGGAGAAATGTGCGTACTTCTGGAGCGAGGTAAAAATTATCGAGTTATCCACAAAGGCCACCAAGGATGCTCATGAAGATACCCACAGCTTATCCCTTGATGGTTTGCATGAGAACGTGTATGTCATTATTGATGACGGTGTCTTTAAAACGCAGCTCGCCTATGGTTCGACAGGCATGTAGAACAGTCGTGTGATCACGGCCACCGAAGGCATCACCAATTTCAGGCAAGCTGCGGTCAGTCAGTTCTCGTGCCAGCCACATGGCTACTTGTCGCGGTCGTGCGATGGCGCGGTTGCGCCGCTGTGAAAACATATCGGAAACTTTGATACGGAAGTAGTCTGCGACAGTTTTTTGGATCAAGTCGAGCGAAATTTGCCGGTTTGTGGCGCCAAGAATGTCACGCAGCGCGTCTTTGGCTACTTCAATATTGATGTCGCGTCCATGAAAGCGTGCATAGGCGATGACCCGGTTCAGTGCGCCTTCGAGTTCGCGAACGTTAGAGCGTAAATTTTTTGCAATTAGGAAAGCAACGTCGTCCGATATCTTGGTGTTTTCGGCTTCCGCTTTCTTTTTCAGAATGGCAACGCGCATTTCCAGCTCAGGTGGCTCAATCGCTACGGTTAGCCCCCAGTCAAAACGTGAAATGAGGCGATCTTCCAAACCCTGAATGTCTTTAGGATAGGTATCGCAGGTAATGATGATCTGCTTCTTGTTTTCGACCAAGGCATTAAATGCGTAGAAGAATTCTTCTTGTGTCCGTTCTTTTTTATTGAAGAACTGGATGTCGTCGATCATCAGTAAGTCCAGCGAGCGATAGTAGCGCTTGAAGCTTTCGAATGATTTTTGCTGGAATGCTCTGACAACATCGGAAAAGTAGTCTTCGGAATGAACGTAGCGAATTTCGCGATGCGGATTTTCGGCATGTATGGCGTTGCCTATCGCATGAATCAAGTGGGTTTTACCTAGCCCGACACCGCCGTAAATAAACAGCGGGTTGTAAGACGTTCCGGGATTTTGCGCAACCTGGTGAGCTGCGGCGCGCGCGAGGTCGTTGGCGCGACCTGTTACCAAGGTATCGAAGGTGAATTCGGGATTCAGACGGGTCTTGTCATAAACCGGATCACTGATTCTTACTGGTGACGAAAAATGACCCGTTGACTGACTATTACCCTGACTATTAACAAGTGCCGTTATGTCGCTGTTTAGCGATGCGGATTCCGTCGTGCCGAATTTATCGATGATGACTTCCGGTTCAACATCACTGATGACAGGAACTTCTTCGTACGCCAGTTCTATTGCCATAGGTTTATGAAAATAGTCACTGGCCACTGCCTCAATTTGAGGCAGACAGCGTTCGCGTACCCAGTTCATGACCCAGCGATTCGGCGCGTAGAGCACGAGCGAATTGCCGCCGACGTTAGATTCAAGACGTAAGCCTTTGATCCAGGTATTAAATTGTTGTGCAGGCAAGTCAGCTTCAAGGCGAAGCAGGCAGGCGGTCCAGAAATTTTCCATGGGATTGCTTGGTACGACGTCTCGTGCGGGTTAGACGTAGAATTATCCGGTATTTACGGCTCAATTCGGTCATTCTAGCCGGACTTATCCACAGCCCTGCCGGTTTTTTGCGGAAATCATTTGAGACGGAGTTTTCATTGATGAATCACGGAATTTATCCGGTAATCCTCATGAAAACATTGACAACACCTTGGTTTGACGATGTAATCCGGGGTTTTCTTTACGATAGAAAGACATTGACATGAAACGCACTTATCAGCCTTCCGTGGTGCGGCGCAAGCGTACTCACGGCTTTCTCGTGCGCCAGCGTACCCGTGGTGGTCGTGCGGTTATCCGCGCTCGCCGCGCCAAGGGTCGCCATCGTTTGAGTGTTTGAGTAGCGTCTGAATAAATACCGGCCTACTCAGCGTCTGCATAACCCTGGAGAGTACTCTGCTGTTTTAAAACGGCGGGGCATGATCCGGGGTTCTTGTTTTGATCTGCACCATACGGCTTCAGGTCGCCAGCAAGCGCGATTAGGTTTGATTATTTCCAAACGCTTTGCCCGTAGCGCGGTGTTACGTAACTTAATCAAACGTCAGATACGCGAGATGTTTCGTCACACCAGTTCCTTGCTACCGGCAGAAGATATAGTTTTTCGTCTCGCTCGCCCACTTATTCAGCTGCCAGAGCAGCGTCATGAGCAGGGTGTGTGGTTGCGTGCTGAGATACAGCTCTTGCTCGATAAGATGGCCAAGAGAGCGACTGAGTCCCTGAAGTGAAGCTAAAAAAGTGAAGCTAAGCAAGTGGATGAGTCTGCCGCTGATTTTGCTTATTCGTATTTATCAATACGCCATCAGCCCTTGGTTGGGTAGTCGCTGTCGCTTTTCACCCAGTTGTTCGGCCTACGCGCTGGATGCGCTGCAAGCACATGGTTTATTTAAAGGCTTCTGGTTGGCGCTCAAACGCATCAGTCGCTGTCACCCGTGGCATCCCGGGGGTTACGATCCTGTCCCCTGATCACCTTTATTGATTGATATTGTATGGACAATAGACGTTTGATCTTGGCACTCATTTTCTCGTTTTCACTGCTAATGCTGTGGGAATCCTGGCAGCGTCATGGTAAACCCGTAGTACCGGATGCAGCCGTAAATGCGAGCGCAACGACGAGCCCAAATGCATCAGTATCCGGGTCGGTCCCGGTTCCTACTGCTGGTGTACAAGCGAATTCAGTGGTCGCGACGCAGGATAAAGTGGTCGTGACGGGTGAGATTGCCACGGTACAGACCGATATGTTTATTGCCCATGTTGCTGCGCAAGGTGGGGATCTGGTGGGCTTGGAACTCTTGAAGCATCCGGATAGTGCTGACAAGACCAAGTCGGTGTTGTTGTTTGATTCGGGCGAAAAACACATTTATTTAGGTCAGTCTGGTGTTATTGGCGCCGGTCAGCCTAATCACCGTTCCTTATGGAAACTGCCGGGTAAGACTTTTGCGCTGAAGGATGGCGACAAAGAGTTATCGCTCGAGTTGCGAGCCACCACGGATAGCGGCGCAGAGGTAAGTAAGGTTTATCGCTTCAATCGCGGATCGTATGAAATTACCGTCGAGCATCGTGGCTTGCCGGAAGGGACTCATGTTTATCACCAGATTACTCGTGATGGCAAACCTGCCGAGGGCGCGGCAGGTAGCAGCATGATGATGGGCGTAACCACCTTTACCGGCCCGGCGGTCTATACCAATGCCGCAAAATATCAAAAGGTGGAATTTAATAAAATTGCCGATGGGGGGGCGAAGTTTGTTACCAAGGCCAATGACGGCTGGTTAGCTTTGGTGCAACACTACTTCGTCTCGGCGTGGGTGCCTCATGGCGATGCCGAGCGCGAGTTTTATATGCGCAAGGTGGGCGATGACTTGTACTCCAGTGGTGTCATCACGCCGGTTGCCGTCGATGGTACCCACCGCATTACGCTGTATGCGGGTCCTCAAGAGCAGGATAAGCTGGCAAAGATCGCTACCGGTTTGGAGTTGGTGGTGGATTATGGCTGGCTCACGGTAATTGCTGCACCGCTGTTCTGGGTATTACAGTTCTTGCATAACCTGTTTGGTAATTGGGGGTGGGCAATTATTGGTTTGACTGTGTTGCTGAAGGGGATGTTCTTCCCCTTGTCAGCGGCCAGTTACAAGTCGATGGCCAAGATGCGCGTGCTTACGCCAAAGCTGATGAAGCTGAAAGAGACCTACGGCGATGACAAGGTGCGGCTGAATCAAGAGATGATGGAAATGTACAAGCGGGAGAAAGTGAATCCGCTGGGCGGGTGCTTGCCGGTACTGGTACAGATCCCTGTGTTTATTGCCTTGTACTGGGTGTTGCTCGGTGCCGTGGAAATGCGTAATGCGCCATGGTTGGGCTGGATTGCTGACTTGTCGGTGCGTGATCCGTATTTCATTTTGCCCGTGATCATGGGTGTAACGATGTTGGTGCAGACCAAGCTCAATCCGACGCCGCCTGATCCGATTCAAGCGAAGGTCATGTTGTTTATGCCTATCGTCTTTACTGGAATGTTCTTGTTCTTCCCTGCTGGTTTGGTGCTTTACTGGACGGTGAATAATTTGCTGTCGATTGCGCAGCAGTGGCAGATCACGCGTCTGGTTGAGGCGGGTAAGCCCGCCTGATCCTGCGTCGCCGCGTCAGCGAGGGTGTTTGTGCGAAGCTACGATAAGGACACCATCGCTGCGCTAGCCACACCTCCCGGTAAAGGGGGGATAGGCGTAATTCGTGTATCGGGGGGGCAGTTGAGCCCCTTTGCTTTGGCGCTTTGCGGCCTCACACCCATTGAGCGCCGTGCCACACTGACTGACTTTTGCGCTGCCGATGGTCAGGTTATTGACCATGGCATATTGCTTTATTTCCCCGGCCCCAATTCTTTTACGGGTGAAGATGTGCTTGAACTGCAGGGGCATGGTGGCCCTGCAGTCATGCAAGCCTTGTTGGGTCGTTGCCTTGAGTTGGGCGCGCGTCTGGCTCGCCCAGGTGAGTTTTCCGAGCGCGCGTTTCTCAATGACAAGATGGATTTGGCGCAAGCCGAGGCAGTTGCCGATCTCATTGATGCGACCACGACAGCGGCAGCGCGCTCGGCCTTGCGCTCGCTTTCTGGCGACTTCTCTCGTTCCATCCATGCCTTGGTGGAACAGCTGACAGAATTGCGCATGTTGATCGAGGCGACGCTCGATTTTCCTGAAGAGGAAATCGATGTTATTCGTGATACGGATGCCATGGCTCGGCTAGATCGATTTCGTGCTGATCTGCATGCCTTGCTGGCGCGGGCCAAGCAAGGTGCCATTTTGCGTAGCGGTCTGCATGTGGTGCTTACTGGTTTGCCTAATGCGGGTAAGTCGTCATTGCTGAATTGTTTGGCTGGCAGTGAGCGGGCGATTGTTACGGATATTGCCGGTACCACCCGCGACACCTTGCGCGAGTCAATTCAGATAGAAGGCATCCCCTTACACATTATCGATACCGCTGGATTGCGCGAGTCGGGTGATGTAGTGGAGCGCATGGGCATTGAGCGTGCGTGGGTGGAAATCGAGAAGGCGGATGTGGTGGTGCAGCTTGTTGATGCACGTACCGGTATAACGCCAGCCGATCATGCTATTTCTGTGCGCTTGCCAACGCGAGCTGAGCGTCTGGTTGTGGAGAATAAGTGTGATCTAGCGGCTGCGGTGCCTGAGCGGCTTGTTATCGATGGGCAAGTGCATATTCGCCTGTCGGCGAAGACTGGCTTGGGTGTTGAGTTGCTTCGCAGTGAGTTGTTGCGCGTCGCCGGTTGGCACGGGTCTGGTGAGGATGTGGTGTTGGCGCGAGAGCGGCATTTGCAGTCACTGCAATTGGCTGACGAAAAGTCGGCGATTGCTTTGGCGCAGCTCCAGCGTGTGGAGTTGTGTGCTGAAGAACTGCGCTTGGCGCAGCGTGCGCTGTCCGAGATTACTGGTGAGTTCACGGCTGATGATCTGCTGGGTCGGATCTTTTCCTCTTTCTGTATAGGCAAGTAGAGTTGGTGGCTTCCTGATTTGTTTCACGTGAAACACGCTGAATTGGTTCAGCTGGTTCGGATAAGTTGCTGTTTCACGTGAAACCATGTCTGGCGACAGTTCATTGGTGATCGCGCTCAGCGTATCATTGCGCCTCTTTCGATTGCCCAGTTAATCCCCGTGCTTTTCCCTACGCGTTTTGATGTGATTGTTATTGGTGGTGGTCATGCTGGCACTGAAGCCGCGCTCGCTGCCGCTCGCTCCGGCGCTAAAACCTTGCTGCTGACGCACAACATCGAAACCTTGGGTGCGATGTCGTGCAACCCATCTATTGGTGGCATTGGTAAAGGTCACTTGGTGCGCGAGGTGGATGCACTCGGTGGTTTGATGGCGCTTGCTGCGGATGAGGCCGGAATCCAGTTTCGTACCCTGAATGCCTCAAAAGGTCCGGCTGTTAGAGCGACCCGTGTTCAGGCAGATCGCCAGCTGTATCGCCAGGCAGTTCGCCAGCGTTTGGAAAATCATCCGAACCTCACCTTGTTTCAGCAAGCGGCGGATGATTTGATGGTGGTGGGGAATCGCGTCACAGGTGTGGTCACCCAGTTGGGTATGCGTTTTGAAGCCGCTGCAGTGGTTTTGACGGCAGGTACCTTTCTGAATGGTCTGGTCCATGTTGGCTTGGAAAACTATCGCGCCGGCCGCTTCGGTGATCCTGCTGCCGTGTCTTTGGCTGAACGTTTGCGTGAGTTGGCGTTGCCAGTGGGCCGCTTAAAGACGGGTACGCCACCCCGCCTGGATGGCCGGACGATAAATTACTCGGTAATGGACTGCCAGCCGGGTGATGATCCGGTGCCGGTGTTTTCCTTCATGGGTTCGGTGGCGATGCATCCTCGCCAGATTCCGTGCTGGATTACGCATACCAATGTGCGTACTCACGACATTATTCGTGGTGGGCTTGATCGCTCCCCGATGTTTTCTGGGGTGATTGAGGGGATTGGTCCACGCTATTGCCCCTCTATCGAAGACAAGATTCATCGTTTCGCCGGTAAGGATAGTCATCAGGTTTTCCTTGAGCCGGAGGGTTTGACCACTAACGAGGTTTATCCGCAGGGGGTATCCACGTCCTTGCCGTTTGATGTACAGCTAGAGCTGGTTCGTTCCATGCGTGGTTTGGAGAATGTGCATATCACGCGCCCTGGCTATGCCATTGAGTACGACTACTTTGATCCGCGTAATTTAAAAGCCAGCCTCGAAACCAAATCGATCGATGGCCTGTTTTTTGCCGGCCAGATTAATGGCACCACTGGTTATGAGGAGGCCGCTGCGCAGGGCTTGTTGGCGGGGATCAATGCGGCACGCCTGACCAAAGACCTGCCCGCGTGGGCGCCGCGTCGTGATGAGGCGTATCTCGGTGTGCTGGTGGATGATCTGGTGACGCGCGGGGTATCCGAGCCGTATCGGATGTTTACCAGTCGGGCGGAATATCGACTGAGTTTGCGTGAAGATAATGCGGATTTGCGCTTGACCGAAGTGGGGCGCGAATTAGGTTTGGTCGATGATGCGCGGTGGGCAACGTTTAACAAAAAACGCGATGCCGTTGCGGCCGAAGTCGAGCGCTTGCGTGCTACGTGGGTGAATCCGCGCATCGTGTCGGATGCACTGGCCACCCGTGTTTGCGGCAAACCACTGGAACGAGAATATCGTTTGTTTGATTTACTGCGTCGGCCCGAGGTGGATTACCGGGGGTTGTTGGAGCTGCCAGGTGCGGCGCCCGGTGTTGCGGCGCCCGATGTGGTGGAGCAGGTGGAGATACAAGCGAAATACCAAGGCTATATCGATCGCCAGCAAGAGGAGGTCGATAAGGTGATTAGTCAGGAGTCATTGCTTTTGCCAGATGCTTTTGACTACGGTGCTGTGCATGGCTTGTCGATTGAGGTTCGTCAGCGCTTGAGTCAGGTGCGACCGCAAACGCTCGGCCAGGCATCGCGCGTGCAGGGGGTGACACCGGCGGCGATATCCCTGTTGCTGGTGCACTTGAAGCGCGTTCGTCATGGCTAATTCACTATGACCGACGCATTAGCGCAATTGCTGCATACCGGCTTGACTGAGCTTGAGCTGGATTTACCGCCGGGCGCCGAGGCTGGCTTGATGCGTTATCTCGATTTGATGCAGCGATGGAATAAGACTTACAACTTGACCGCGATTCGTGATGCGCGCGAAATGGTGATACAGCATTTGCTTGATTCGCTGGCGGTGCTGCCCTTTCTCGAAAAGTCAGTCGCTGTGGGACGGCGCCTTCGGGTGGCGGATATCGGTAGTGGTGCCGGTTTGCCCGGCATACCGTTAGCGCTAGCGCGTCCGGACTGGCAAGTTGCCTTGGTTGAGGCGGTTGAGAAGAAATCAGCGTTTCAGCGGCAAGTAAAGATTGAACTGGGTTTAGCGAATGTGCATGTTGCGGGGAGTCGTGTTGAGCTGATGGCGCCGGCCCAGCATGATTTGGTCATTTCGCGAGCGTTTGCCAGCTTGGCTGATTTCATCGGGCTGGCTGGACATTTACTGGATGAAGGCGGTTGCCTGTGTGCCATGAAGGGGGTGATGCCCGATCAGGAAATTCACGCACTCCCTGATGGATGGATGGTCGCCGATGTGGTGCCCTTGCAAGTGCCGAGTTTGGATGCGCAGCGGCATGTGTTGTTACTGAGAAAGAGCTGATATGCATATTTTTGCCATCGCCAACCAAAAGGGTGGCGTCGGGAAGACGACTACGGCGGTCAATTTATCCGCCGCGCTGGCGGCGCGTGGCCAGCGTACCTTGCTGATCGATCTGGATCCGCAGGGCAATGCCACCATGGGTAGTGGCGTTGATAAGCGTGCCTTGTCGTGCTCGGTTTATCAGGTGCTGCTGGAATTGGCGTCGATCGCCGAAGCGCGCGCACCATCCCCGACGGGAGCCTACGATGTCTTGCCGGCGAATCGCGATCTGGCTGGTGCAGAAGTTGAAATGGTGGATCTTGAGCGCCGCGAGATGCGCTTGAAGGCAGCCTTGGCATTGCATCTCGATGACTATGACTTTGTGCTGATCGATTGTCCGCCGTCTTTGTCCATGCTGACATTGAATGGTTTGTGCGCGGCGCATGGTGTGATTATTCCGATGCAGTGCGAGTATTACGCGCTGGAGGGTTTGTCGGACCTCGTTAATACCATCAAGAAAGTTCATGCCAATCTGAATCGCGACCTAAAAATTATCGGCTTGCTGCGCGTGATGTTTGATCCGCGCAGCACGCTGTCCAATCAGGTATCCGCGCAATTGGAGCAACACTTTGGCGACAAGGTGTTCAAAACTCTGGTCCCCCGAAATGTGCGCTTGGCCGAAGCACCCAGTCACGGCGTGCCGGGGGTGCTGTTTGATAAGGCAGCGAAAGGGGCGCAGGCTTACATTGCCTTTGCGGACGAACTGATTGAACGTGTGAAAACTTGGTACGAATGACATGAATGCCACTCGCTTAAAAGGACTTGGTCGCGGTTTGGATGCGTTGCTTTCGGCCAATAACTCGCCAGAACCACAGCGCCAGGAGTCGCTCCCTGTTGGCGTGTTGCAGCCGGGTAAGTATCAGCCGCGTACGCGTATGGACCCGGGTTCGCTGGAGGAGTTGGCGGAATCCATCAGGGCGCAGGGCTTGATTCAGCCAATTTCAGTGCGTCCGGTCGGTAAGGGGCGTTACGAAATTATTGCCGGCGAGCGACGCTGGCGCGCCTCCCAAATCGCTGGCTTAACCGAAGTCCCGGTGTTGATTCGTGAAATACCCGACGAAGCGGCGTTGGCGATGTCTCTCATTGAGAATATTCAGCGTGAAGACTTGAATCCGCTGGAAGAGGCGGCAGGAATACAGCGGCTCATTGATGAATTTCAGATGACCCATCAAACCGCTGCTGATGCCTTGGGTCGCTCACGTTCCGCGGCGACTAATCTGTTACGCTTGCTGCAACTTGCCAAGCCGGTGCAAGACATGCTGATGGCTGGCGATATTGACATGGGTCACGCGCGCGCGCTGCTACCCTTGCCCAAGGGTGACCAGAGTCGCTTAGCATCGATGGTTGCCGACAAGGGTTTTTCGGTTCGCGAAACAGAGCGCATGGTTATGCGCGAGTTGAATCCACCAGTCGCCAAGCCTGTTGATAAGGGTGCCGATCGCGATCTGCAGCGTTTGCAGGAAGAGCTCTCTGATGCAGTAGGTGCGGAAGTGACCATTAGTGCTAATCGCAAAGGGGTGGGCAGTCTGTCGATTCGCTTTGCCAGCCTTGATCAGCTTGATGGCTTGCTCTCCCGCCTGCGCGGCAGTAAGTAGTGAGGGGGAGACAGTGTTTTGCATTGACATGGGCGTCTGGCCTCGGTATCATCCGCGCTCTTTGCGTCAGCAGGTGGTAAGTGTTTAAGGCCATACTGCTGCAGGTCGCGCTAGTAATGGTTGCGGCAGCATTGACGATACCGTGGCTAGGCATGCGCGGCATTGTGTCAGTAGGTTTAGGTGGTGCTGCTTATATTCTGCCTAATCTCTTATTTGTTGTGCGGCTGCATCGTGCCACGACCTATGGTCAAGCAAGTGCGGTCACATTTTTTGTCGGTGAGTTGTTGAAGGTGCTTCTAACCATTGCCCTGCTGGCAGTGGCGCTAAGGTGGGCTGATGTTCATTGGTTAGCGTTGCTCGTGGGCTTGTTTGTGGCACTTAAAGCGAATTTGTTTGCATTCTTACTGAAGACCTAATCATGTCATCTGGCTCCGAGCATGCGCCCAGCGCGGGCGAATACATCGTCCACCACCTGACCCACCTAACCAGCACTGGTCATAAACAAGCTGCGGTTATTGACTGGTCGGTTATCAACGTCGATACGCTATTCTGGTCTGTACTTATGGGCGGCTTGGGGGTGTTCCTGCTCATGCGCGCTGCGTCACGTGCTACCTCAGGTGTGCCGGGAAGGTTTCAGGCGGCGGTCGAGATTTTGGTTGAAATGGTTGAGTCTCAATCCAAGGCGATTGTGCATGGTGACCGTTCCTTCATTGCGCCGGTGGCGCTGACGGTATTCATGTGGGTGTTGTTCATGAATGCGATGGACTTCCTGCCTGTCGATCTCTTGCCTAATATTGGCGCCATGCTCGGTCTTCATTATCAGCGTGTTGTTCCAACCGCTGACTTGAATGGTACTTTGGGCATGTCGATTGGGGTGTTGCTGTTGTGTATCTATTACAACATCAAGATCAAGGGCGCTGGCGGCTGGATACATGAGTTGTTTACCGCCCCGTTTGGTAATCACCCCTTGCTCTACCCGATCAATTTTGCAATGCAGATGATTGAGTTCATCGCAAAGACGGTGTCGCATGGTATGCGGCTGTTCGGCAATATGTATGCAGGCGAATTGGTATTCATGCTGATCGCTCTTATGGGTAGCACAGCAACGGTGGGTGGTTTCTTGGGTCATGTCGTTGCGGGTTCGATCTGGGCCATCTTCCACATCCTGATTGTTGTGTTGCAAGCTTTTATCTTCATGATGCTAACGCTGGTGTATATCGGTCAGGCACACGAAGCGCACTGATTTCTTTCGTTTGTAATTTTCTTTTCACACTTGTTTTTACGTTAAAGGAGTTGTCATGGAACACGTTCTTGGATTCGTTGCCCTTGCTGCTGGCTTGATCATCGGTCTGGGTGCTATTGGCGCTTGTATCGGTATTGGTATCATGGGTTCGAAGTACCTCGAAGCATCTGCTCGTCAGCCTGAGCTGATGAACGCGCTGCAGACAAAGATGTTCCTGCTGGCCGGTCTGATCGATGCCGCATTCCTGATCGGTGTCGGTATCGCGATGATGTTCGCCTTCGCCAATCCGTTCGTTCTCGCCTAATCGTTTCCTTCGATAACTGAAGGAGGGATAACGTGAATCTGAACGCAACGCTGTTTGCCCAGCTCATTGTGTTCTTCATTTTGGCGTGGTTCACGATGAAATTCGTGTGGCCGCCCATCATGAAGGCGCTAGATGAGCGCGCGCAAAAGATCGCTGACGGACTCGCTGCTGCGGATAAAGCCAAAACTGATCTGGCCTTTGCGGAAAAGAAAGCGACTGATGAGCTGCGTAAAGCACGCGAATCAGCGGCTGAATTCCGCAGTGGTGCAGAAAAGCAAGCTGCGCAGTTGATCGAGGAAGCCCGTACCGAAGCAGCTCGAATTATTTCCGCAGCGCGTGCTGCCGCGGAGACTGAAGCAGATGCTGCATCGCAACGTGCCCGTGAGGCATTGCGTGAGCATGTCGCCCAACTCGCGGTTGCTGGTGCAGAGAAGATTCTGCGCAAAGAAATCAACGCGCAAGTCCATGCTGAACTGCTTTCGCAACTGAAGACTGAGCTGTAATCCACCATGGCTGAAAATCTGACCCTTGCCCGCCCATATGCTGAAGCTGCCTTTCAGCTGGCACGTGGTGGCGACAGTGCTGGTTTGAAGGCGTGGTCTGAGCGATTGCAGCAATTGGCCGCCGCAACCGCCCGCCCGGAGATGCAGGAGTGCTTCGGTAACCCGCGCTTCACGCCACAGCAACTTGCGACGCTGTGTCTTGAGGTGGCAGGGCAGGGTCTGACGCCCGATCAGGAAAACTTTGTGCGCGTACTTGTGGATAACGACCGCCTGTCGGTGGTATCCGAGATCGCCACCTTGTTTGACGACTTGCGTAGCGCACATGAAGGAAGCAAAGATGCAGAAATTACTTCTGCCTTCCCGATTGATGACGTCGCACTCAAGGCGCTTGTGGCTGATCTTGAACGCAAGTTCAACTGCAAAGTACAAGCTACGGTAACTCTAGATCCTGCATTGATCGGCGGCGTACGAATTGCCGTGGGCGATGAAGTGATCGACGCTTCCGTGCGCGGCAAGCTTGCCGCCATGGCCAGCTCATTAAAGAACTAGGAGTAATTCCATGAACCTTAATCCCTCTGAAATCAGCGACCTGATCAAGAGCCGGATCCAGAACATGCAGCTTGCCGCCACAGCCCGTAATGAGGGTACCGTGGTTTCGGTAACTGACGGCATTTGCCGCATTCATGGTCTGGCCGACGTCATGCAGGGCGAAATGCTGGAATTCCCCGGCAACACTTTTGGCTTGGCACTTAACCTTGAGCGTGACTCAGTGGGTGCGGTGGTCATGGGTGATTACGAGCATATCTCCGAAGGTGATACCGTCAAGTGTACGGGCCGAATTCTGGAAGTGCCAATCGGGCCTGAACTGCTCGGTCGAGTGGTGAATGCTCTGGGTGAGCCAATCGATGGCAAAGGCCCGATCAACGCCAAGTTGACTGACAAAATCGAAAAAGTTGCGCCGGGCGTAATTTGGCGTAAGTCGGTTTCCCAACCCGTGCAGTCTGGTCTGAAAGCCATTGACTCCATGGTTCCGGTTGGTCGTGGTCAACGCGAGTTAATCATTGGCGACCGTCAAACTGGTAAAACGGCTGTTGCGGTTGATACCATCATCAACCAGAAAGGCACCGGTAT